>URVR01000147.1 GCA_900551355.1 uncultured Eubacteriales bacterium
ATCTACACTTATGCGATCGTCGGCAGCGTCAGATGTGTATAAGAGACAGGGAGGAGATCCGGGTACGGACGGCGGCTCTGCGGATGCGGGAGCAGCCGGGGCTGCGGCTGACCGCCAGCATCGGCGGTGTTATGGCACGGGACGAGACGGTGGCCGACGCCGTGCTGCGGGCGGACCGGCTGATGTACCGGGCCAAGCAGCAGAAGGACTGCGTCATTCTGGAGGGACAGACACCGGACGACAGCGCACCGGAGGAGCAGGCGCCGCTGCTGCTGGTGGTGGACGACGCGCCGCTGAACCGGGAGCTGCTGATGGCCATGCTGGGAGACGGCTACCGGTATCTGGAGGCGTCGGACGGCGCGGCATGTCTGGAGCTGCTGGAGCAGTACGGCACCGGCATCGAGCTGGTGCTGTTGGACATGGTGATGCCCGGCATGGACGGCATCCGGGTGCTGGAGGAGATGAACCGGCGGCACTATATCGAGGACATCCCGGTGGTGATGATCACGGCGGACGACTCGGGTAAGGGGATCCGGCAGGCCTACGAGCTGGGCGTGGCGGACTATATCAGCCGCCCCTTTGACGCGCAGGTGGTGTACCGGCGGGTGACCAACACCGTCCGGCTCTATGCGCGGCAGCGGCGGCTCAGCGCCATGCTGGCACGGCGCACACAATGGCAGCGGAGGAGGGAACAGGTGATGATAGACGTGCTGGGGCGGATCGTGGGCTTCCGCAGCGGCGAGAGCGCCGAGCATGTGCGGCATGTGAACCAGCTGACGGCGCAGCTGCTGGACCGGCTGACGGAGGTGAGCAGCGCCTACCGGCTGACACAGGCCCAGTGCGTCACCATCAGCGCCGCCGCGGCGCTGCACGACGTGGGAAAGATCGGCGTGGATCAGAGCATCCTCAATAAGCCTGGGCGGCTGACGCCGGAGGAGTTCGAGGCGGTGAAGCTGCACACGGTCATCGGCGAGGAGCTGCTGCGGGGCATGCGGGAGTACCGGGGCGAGGAGCTGCTGGAGACGGCGGCGGAGATCTGCCGCTGGCACCACGAGCGGTATGACGGCGGCGGCTATCCCGACGGCCTGAAGGGGGACGACATCCCCATCGCGGCGCAGGTGGTGTCGCTGGCGGACGTGTACGACGCGCTGGTGAGCCGGCGGGTCTACAAGGAGGCGTACACGCCGGAGCGGGCCATGGAGATGATCCGGGAGGGGCAGTGCGGCGTGTTCAACCCGCTGCTGGTGCAGTGCCTGACGGACATACAGGACGCGCTGCGCACCGAGGTATATGCCGGGGGACCGGCAAGCTGAAAAAGAGGTGAACGGAGACGACACTGATGGAATTTTACCGCCGCATCGGCACCGATGGGGCGCAGGTGACGGCGCGGCTGGGCGGCGAGGCCATGACCGCGCGGTTCATCCGGCGCTTTGCGTCGGATGGGAGCTATGGCGCGCTGGCGGCGGCGCTTGACGCCGGTCAGGGACAGGAGGCTTTCCGGGCGGCCCATACACTGAAGGGCGTTGCGGCCAATCTGGGCCTTGAGCGGCTGTGGGAGGCGGCGTCCGCACTGACGGAGCAGCTGCGCGGTGGCGCCATCACCGATGAGACGGCGGCGCTGGCGGACGCGGTGTCCGCGCAGTACGCACGGGTGACGGCGGGCATCGCGGAGCTGGAAGATGATGGAAAATCGGCGGCGGAAAGGTAAGGAAATGTAAAAAATCCGCCAAAAATCTTGACAAAAACGGCAGAAAGTGGTAACATACAGCCTACAATTTCACAGGATTTTGGCAAAGCGGGTGAAAGCCCGCGACGCAAAGCTAAGGTGTCTAAACGAATATTTTCGCATGATCGACCGGCTGCAAGCAGTACACAGGACGTGTACTGGTGCAGCCGGTCTTTTTATTTTTTCGCGAATCAAAAGGGAGGTATACGCATGAAGAAAAACGCGGGGAGCGTGGTCCTCACAGCGGTCGGCGCGGTGCTGTGCGCTGTGTTTTCGTTTTTGCTGGTGTGCAATGTGATCATTATCGTCAAGGGGACGCTGCACCCGGAGACACCGCCCACGGTGCTGGGCGTGGCGCCCATGGTGGTGCTGTCCGGTTCCATGAGCGGCACGGCGGAGGACCATATCGAGGTGGGCGACCTAATCTTTACCACCACGCCTGATCTGGACAGCCTGCAGGTGGGCGATGTGGTGGCCTTTATGGACGACGACGTGGTGGTGACCCACCGCATCGTGGACATCACGGCGGACAAGAGCGGCAAAAAGCAATTCGTCACCAAGGGCGACGCCAACAACACGGAGGACCCGGCCATCTATCCCGAGAGCGTGATCGGCGTGTACAGAGGGCGCATCCCCAAGCTGGGCGACTTTGCCCTGTTTTTGCAGAAGCCGCTGGGCATGGCGGTGTTCATCGGCGTGCCGGTGTGCGCCTTCGTCATCGGCGATGTGATCCGCCGGCGGAAGCAGGCGCAGCACAGCGACGAGGAGACGGCCCGCCTGCGGGAGGAGCTGGAGCGGCTGAAGGCCGCCGGCAGCGGCGCGGCGCCGCAGTAAAAAATTTGTAGCCTCTGCGGCTGCCGGGAAAGGGACGGCAGACGCAGTGACATATAAAAATTCAAAGCGGAGAGCGGCGGGAGACCGCTTTCCCGAATCACTAAGGAGGAAATTCACGATGACAAAGAAGAAAAATGTACTGATGAGAAGCGCCGGCGTGCTGCTGGCGCTGGTGCTGGTGACGTCCTGTTTCGTGGGCAGCACCTTGGCCAAGTACACCGTGAGTGAGTCGGGCTTCGACACCGCCCGCGTGGCCAAGTTCGGCGTGAACATCGAGGCCAACGGCACCATGTTCGCCAGGGAGTATGATGAGGGCACCACCGTCAAGTCCGTGATCTCCACGGATAAGGTGGTGGCACCCGGCACCAGCGGCGAGATGGTGCGCATGGCCATCAGCGGCACCCCGGAGGTGGCGGTGAACGTGCAGTACGCCGCGACGCTGAACCTCAACGACAAGTGGAAGGACAAGGAAGGCAACTTCTACTGCCCGCTGCGGATCACCATCGCCACCAGCGAGGGCAATGAGCACTATTACGGTCTGGATTATACCAACGCCACGCTGTTCGCGCAGGCGGTGCAGGATGCCATCGGCCACTTCAACGCCCAGTATGCGGCGGGCACCGACCTGTCCACCATCACCGCCGACGGCAGCAAGCTGGCTCCCACTGTCAGTTGGGCGTGGGCCTATGAGGGCACCGGCACGCACACCGTGACGCAGACCGATGAGAAGGACACCTATCTGGGCGATCAGGCCGCTCTTGGCAACGCCGCCGATATCCTGCTGACGGTGCAGACCACCGTGACCCAGATCGACTGATCGAGACTCTATTCCCCCCCTTTTTACAATAGAGACGTACACACCCCCCACCGAGGGGCGCTGCCGCAGGGCAGCGCCTCCCGGCGTGTACGCAGGCGGCCCGGCGGACGGGCCTTCGGCGTATGTGCCGGTGCAAGACCAGCGGAAAGAGGAGAGTCACCCCATGCGCAGTTCCGAAATAAACAGGACGCGGCTGAGAACCGCGGTGCTCATATTGTTCCTGCTTCAGACGCTCATGCTTCCTGCTGCCATCGGGGCCACCTACGCATCCCGCAGCCTGAGGCCTGAGCATATTCTCACTTATAGCGCCGGGAGGCTGGTATGGGACGCGGCAACGGATACCGACAGCAGCGGCGCGGCGCGGCTGCGGCTGTTCGACACGGCGTACAGCCATGTGGACAGCGGCGACGGCGCGGAGGTGGTGGCCCCCGGCACGGAGGGCGGCAGCCTGGTGCGGCTGAAGAACGAGGGCGGCAGCACCGTGACCTATACGGCGGTGCTGTACCGCATCCGGACGGAGGACGTGCCGGTGCAGGCGGCGCTGGAGGGCGAGGGCTTCGCCGACACGGCGGAGTACGCCCTGCCGGAGAGCGCGGCGCGGGAGGATGTGCTGCGGGCCGTGACGGGCACGGTGGAGGCCGGACGGATACAGGATTTCGACATCCAGTGGCTGTGGCGGTTCGACGACGGCCCGGTGCAGGATC
>URVR01000148.1 GCA_900551355.1 uncultured Eubacteriales bacterium
ACTTATGCGATCGTCGGCAGCGTCAGATGTGTATAAGAGACAGCGGGGTGTACAGCTCCAGCCGCAGGGTGACGCCGAAGCGATCCCGCAGCGGGGCAGACAGCGAACCGGCGCGGGTGGTGGCGCCGATCAGTGTAAAGCGGGGCAGATCCAGGCGAATGGAGTTGGCGGAGGGGCCCTTGCCGATGATGATGTCGATGGCGTAGTCCTCCATGGCGGGGTACAGGATCTCCTCCACCGAGCGGTTCAGGCGGTGGATCTCATCCACGAACAGGATGTCGTTCTCGTTGAGATTGGTCAGCAGCGCCGCCAGATCGCCGGGCTTTTCAATGGCCGGGCCGGAGGTGATGCGGATGTTGACGCCCATCTCCTGGGCGATGATGCCGGCCAGCGTGGTCTTGCCCAGGCCCGGAGGGCCGTGGAGCAGCACATGGTCCAGCGCCTCCGTGCGGCGGCGGGCGGCCTCGATGAAGATGGAGAGGTTCTGCTTGGCCTTCTCCTGTCCGATGTACTCCTCCAGTGTGCGGGGACGCAGGGACGTTTCGCCGGCGTCCTCGTTCAGAAACGTTTTGGCGACGATAGGCTCCTCATAGATGTCCGCGCCGAAGTCGATGCTCATGCGGTCCCCTCCCCTACTTTACCATTTTTTTCAGCGACTGGCGGATGATCTCCTCCAGCGGCAGCGACGCCATGTCGATGCCCTTCAGGGCGGCGGCGATCTCCTGGCTGCCGTAGCCCAGCACCGCCAGGGCGGCGGCGGCCTCACCGGCCTTGTTGTCCTGCGTGGGCATGCGTACAGACCCGGCGCTGCCGGCGTCAAAGCTGCCCTGCTCTCTGGCCAGCTTGTCCTTCAGCTCCAGAATGATGCGCTGGGCGATCTTCTTGCCGATGCCCGGCGCGGCGGTCAGCGCCTTCTCGTCGCCCATGACCACCGCCATAGCCAGCTGCTGCGGCGTGGTGGCGGACAGGATGGACAGCGCCGCCTTGGGGCCGACGCCGGACACGCCGATAAGCAGCTTGAAGCTGCGCAGCTCGCTCTGGCTGGCGAAGCCGAACAGCTCCACCGCATCCTCCCGGACGTTCAGGTAGGTGTAGAGCTTGGCGCGCTCCCCTTTCTTCAGCTGGGAGAGGGTATAGTTGGTGGTGGCGCAGGAGTAGCCCACGCCGCCGCAGTCGATGACGGCCAGGCCGGCTTCAAGCTCCGTTACGGTGCCGTTGACATAGTAGAACATATCAGACTGTCTCCTTCACGTTGGGATCCTTGCGCCGCAGCAGGCTGGTGGCGCTGCGGGCGTGGCAGATGGCGATGGCCAGCGCGTCCGCCGCGTCGTCGGGCCGGGGCACGGCGCTGAGCTTCAGAAGCCGACGTGTCATGTCCATGACCTGCTTTTTCTCCGCCAGACCGTAGCCCACCACCGCCTGCTTCACCTGCATGGGCGTGTACTCGTAGATGGGTACGCCCAGCTTCTCCGCCGTGCAGAGGATGACGCCGCGCCCGTGGGCCACGGCGATGCCGGTGGTGATGTTCTTGCTGAAAAACAGCTCCTCAATGGCGATCTCATCCGGTTTGAACTGCTGAATCAGCTGGGTGATATCCTGCTCGATCTGCACCAGCCGGGTGGCCAGCGGCAAGCCCGCCGATGTGTTGACCGCGCCGTACTGCAGCATCCGCACGGCGCCGCGCTCCGATTCAATCAGGCCGAAGCCAACGATGGCCACGCCGGGGTCGATGCCCAAAATGCGCATGGTACTCCTCCGCCTCTTAAACATTAGTTCTATTATAGCAAAGCGGCGGCAAAATAGCAACAAAAAACCGCTCCGCCTTGGGTCAGGCGGGGCGGTTATCGGCGCGGCAAAGCGGCTCAGGCGCGGGGATGCGCCTTGTTGTACACATCCTTCAGCTGTTTTTTGATGACATGGGTGTAGATCTGGGTGGAGGAGATGTCGGCATGGCCCAGCATCTCCTGAATGGAACGGAGGTCGGCGCCGTTCTCCAGCAGGTGCACCGCAAAGGAGTGACGCAGGGTGTGGGGCGTGATGTCCTTGTCGATCTCCGCCTTCTCCTGATAGTACTTGATGATCTTCCAGAAGCCCTGACGGCTCATGCGCTCGCCGTTCATGTTGACGAACAGGGCCGACTCATCCTCATCGGCGATGATGCGGGGACGGATGTCCTTTACATAGTCCTCCAGCGCCCGGACGGCGGCGGGATACAGGGGCACGATGCGCTCCTTGCCCTTGCTGCGGCAGCGGATGAAGCCGGCGGAGAGGTTGACATCGTTGATGTCCAGACCGATCAGCTCCGAGACGCGGATGCCGGTGGCGTACAGCAGCTCCAGCATGGCGTGGTCGCGGAAGCCCTTCTCATCCACGCACTTGGGCTGCTCCAGAAACAGCTCCACCTCCCGGTTGGTCAGGATCTCCGGGTATTTGCGCTCCACCTTCATGGCCACCACGGACTTGGCGGGGTTGGTCCTGACGGCGCCGGTCTGCACCATGTAATTGTAGAAGGACTTGATGGATGCGGTGGAACGGGTCACGGTGGCGGGAGACTTCCCGTTGTGGTTCATGTAGAGCAGGTACTCGTTGATGGTGTCCTTTTTCACCTTGCGCAGGTCGGCGGCGTTGTTGGCGATGAGCCAGCTCTGGAACTGGGTCAGGTCGCGTATGTAGGAGCTGAGGGTATTGGCGGAGGCATGCTTTTCCTCGGTGAGATAGTCGCGGTAGGCCGCGATGTAATCCGTCATATTCCCTCACTCCCTTCTCTTTACGTCAGCCGCGCCAAAATAAGCGCGAAAAATTTCGGTACAATGGCGCACTCCACCACCGTACCGGTAAGAAGCACAAACACACAAAACAGCAGCATCCGCCAGGGTATCTCGCTTTTGACGGGATGCTTCTGCGACAGCGCCCGGCAGGCCCGTGAGAACCCGTCCCGGGAGATGCACAGCATACACGGCAGCACGAACAGGCAGCGAAGCCCCAGCGCCGCCAGCGCCAGCAGCATGCCCTGGTGTCCCAGAGACGCCGCAAAGCAGCACACGGAAAACGACAGGCAGAAGCCCTGCACCATGCACAGCGCCGGGATCAGCACCGCGCCGGCAGCACTGAGCCCGCACAGGAACGCCAGCAGCGGGCAGCGCAGATACGCCGCCGCCGTGGACAGCACGGACGCAGGCTGCTGCACCCGGCCGTCCGCCAGCTGTGCATAGCTCTGCACATAGGCGCTCAGCTGGGTCAGCGCTTCGCTGCCAATCCCGCGGTGGACAGGCCACGCGGCCAGTATCCCCACCAGAAAGCAGATACACAAGATCAAAAGGCGCAGGTCCGGCGGTGCGGACGAGGGCGCCTGTTTTTTACGCAGCTTCATCGGCTCACCTCGTCCTACCTTATGAGCCAAGCTGTATAAATAGACCGCGAATGAACGTATTCAATAATATATGGCAAATCGCCTGAAACCGCAAGGGCTTTTGCGCAAAAAGCCGTTTTTTGTAAATTATGTCAAAATGTTATGTTAACAATATTATGTTAACTCTCGAAACGAAGCGGCGGCACCGGCTCTGAAAGCGGCGGAAACTGCGATATGTGGTCAGAGCACGGAAAACCGCGCACAATATCTTGGTCACCGCCGCCCTGCCCCGCACCGCGTCAAGACCGCCGATCCCCGTCAAGGGATTTTGGGGGAAAAAGCAAATTTCGTTATTTTAACCATGCTCCATTTTATGTTACCGCCGCTTTCGACCCGCAGCCGCCCGGGGCCGCTCCCCCTTCTGCCGTCGGTTCGCCTGGCGTTTGCCCTTCTTCCGACCCAGCAGTCCCGCCAGCAGCGCACCGCCGAATACGCCAGCCGTCAGCAGCAGGCCATGGGCCGCGAAGTCCGTATCGCCGCCGCTCAGCGCCACCAGCCACACCGCCGCGTACAGCCACCTGTCTCTTATACACATCTGACGCTGCCGACGATCGCATAAGTGTAGAT
>URVR01000149.1 GCA_900551355.1 uncultured Eubacteriales bacterium
CGTCAAGTTCCCCGAGGAGTACCAGGCTGAGGAACTGGCCGGCAAGGACGCCACGTTCCGCATCACCGTCCACGAGATCACCCGCCGCGCCATGCCCACGCTGGACGACGCGTTTGCCAAGGCGCAGGGCTTTGAGGGGCTGTCCCAGCTGCGCCGCAGCGTGATGGAGCAGGCCGTGGCCAAAAAGCAGACGGAGGCCGCCGAGCAGTTCGCCAACGACCTGATCCGTCAGGTGCTGGAGGGCATGGAGGTGCAGCTGCCCGACGCCATGGTGGAAAACCAGCTGGATGGTCTGATCCAGGAGCTGCGCGGCCATCTGGAGAGCCAGGGTGTGCAGCTGGAGCAGTATCTGGAGGCCAGCGGCGCATCCATGGAGGATCTCCGCGCCCACGCCCGGGAGCAGGCCGTCTCCGCCGCCCGCTTCGAGCTGGCCATGACGGAGATCGCCCGGCTGGAGGGCATCGACGTAACGGACGAGGACGTGGAGCAGAAGTACGGCGAGCTGTCCGCCCAGTACCAGCTGTCCCGCGATCTGCTGCGCCAGCAGCTGCCTCCCATGCGTCTGCGCCACGACCTGAAGCTGGCCCGTGCGCAGGCCGTCGTGGTGGACACCGCCCGCCGCAGATAACATCCGCATACAGCAGGACCGCCGGGGATATCCCCGGCGGTCCTGTTGTTCTTATACTGCATTATTGTATACCCCTTACGAGGCCCGATTGACACCGCCGAAGTACCACGCGCCCATGCCGTCGGACACGGCGCCCAGCACCTCGTCCCGGATCACATAGGGCTGCACCCGGCTGTACAGCGGGATGATGTTGCTGTTCTCCACCAGCAGCCGCTCCGCGTCCTTCAGGTAGGCGTCCCGGGCGTCCAGCGAGCTGCTGTTTGCCGCGATCTTCATCAGGATGTCGTAGGCGTTGAGGTACTGCATGCCGTAGTTCCGCATGTCGCTGCTGCGCCACGGATCCAGATAGGCTGACGCATCGTTGTAGTGTCCCGTCAGCTCCATCAGCGCCAGCACGAACTCGCCGCTCTCCAGCCGCGCCGTCAGCTCGTAGCTCTCCACGGCCTCCAGCTGCACCTTGATGCCCAGTCTCGACTCCCAGGTCTGCTGGAGCTGCTGGGCCACCTGCGCCATGCTTTTGTCGTACAGCAGCGTCACCGTGTTCAGTGCGCTGAGTGTCGCCGCGTTGGTGTAGCCCGCCTGCCGCAGCAGTGCCTGCGCCCCCTGGCACCGTTCGCTGTAGGTGTTGGGGTCGTTGTCGATCAGTGCGCCGTTGGCGGTACGGAACTCCTCGCCCTCATCGGTGCGGATGCCGTAGGGCACCAGTCCCTCCGCCGCCCGGCAGTCCTGCCCCACGGTCTGCGCCGCCGTCTCCCGGTCGATGACCAGGCTCAGCGCCCGCCGCAGCTCCGGATGGCCCATGCTGGTGGCCATCTGGTTCACCAGCAGGATACCCACCGTGGGATCGCCGCCCTGTGCGGCGTCCTCGCCGCCGGCGCCGATGACGATGTCCACCTTACCGGCGCTGGTGTCCGCCTCCTGCCGCTCCTTCAGCAGCAGATCGATGCGGTCCGGCCCCAGCCGCTTCACATCATAGTATGCCGCCCTGGTGTGCAGCGTCAGCCGCGCCGTGTCGCTCCAGTCGCCGGTGCGCTCATAGGGGCCGTTGCCCACGAACCACAGGCTGCTGCCTGACCAGTTGCTGTGGGTCGTCACCGCCTTTTCCTGCACCGGCATGGTGGCCGCCGCCGTGCAGACGCTGACGATGAAATACGGGCAGCTGCCGCTGAGCACCACCTGCAGCGTGTGATCGTCCGGTGCCGTCACCTGCAGTGCCTCCGTGTCGCCCAGCACCGCCTGCTCATACCCGGCCACCATGGACAGGATGTCGGCATTGGGGCTGTCCGTCTCCGGATCCACCAGCCGCCGCCAGGCGTACACGAAATCGTGGGCCGTGACGGTGGTGCCGTCGGACCACTTGGCGTCGGTGCGCAGCTGGAACGTGTACGTCACCGAGCCATCCAGCGCCGTCTCCTGGGTGTAGCTGCGGGCCATGGCGTGGGCCGCCGTGCCGTCCGCGTTCAGCCGCATCAGGTTCTCAAACACATGCTGCACCACGGTACGCTCCGCCGCCGTGGACACTTTGGCCGGGTCCATGGTGCGTACCGTACCGGTCATGACCACCGACAGCTTCTTCTCGTCGTTGGGGTCCTCGCCGCAGGCCGCCAGCAGCGCCGTCATGCACAGGGCCAGCAGCAGCGCCGCCGCCCGTCTCCAAATTCTCATAGGCCACTCCTCCGTGGGATCGTTTTCTGTCATTATATATGGTTTCAGCCAAAAAGTAAAGCCGCCACAGGCGGCTTTACTTTTTGTTCATTTTCCTTTATTCCACCAGCAGCTGCGCGATCTGCACGGCGTTGGTGGCCGCGCCCTTGCGCACCTGGTCGCCGCAGCACCAGATGTTCAGGCCGTTGTCGCTGGTCAGATCGTCGCGGATGCGGCCCACGAACACCAGATCCTGGTCGCTGGTTTCCAGCGGCATGGGATAGCGCCTGTTGGCCAGATCGTCCACCAGGCGGCACCCCGGCGCCGCCGCGATGAGCTGCCGCGCCCGCTCCACGGAGATCTTCTCCTTGGTCCGCACCACGATGGACACGCTGTGGCTCCGCACCACCGGCACCCGCACGCAGGTGCAGCTGACCTTCAGCTCCGGCAGGTGCATGATCTTGCGTCCCTCGTTCTGCATCTTCATCTCCTCGGAGGTGTAGCCCTCAAATGCCTCGCCGCCGATCTGGGGGATGACGTTGTAGGCGATCTGGTACTGGAACACCTTCGGCTCCACCTTCTGCCCGAGGCCCAGCTGCTCCACCTCGTTCATCAGCTCGATGGGGCCGCCGGCGCCGGCGCCGGACACCGCCTGATAGCTGGAGGCGATGATGCTCTCGATGGGGCTGTCCTGATTCAGGGCGTTGATGGCCACCAGCGACACGATGGTGGTGCAGTTGGGGTTGGCGATGATGCCCTTGTGCTTTTTGGCGTCCTCCGGATTGATCTCCGGCACCACCAGCGGCACGTCGGGATCCATGCGGAACGCGCTGGAGTTGTCCACGAACACGGCGCCCGCCCCGACGATGGCCGGCGCAAATTTCTTGGCGATGTCGTTCTCCGCCGCGCCCAGCACGATGTCCATACCCTCAAAGGCCTTGTCGCAGGCCAGCTCCACGGTGATGTCCTGCCCCTTCCACGGCAGCACCTGCCCCACGGAGCGCTCCGATGCCAGCAGGTGCAGCTCCCCCACCGGGAAGTCCCGCTCCGCCAGCACCTTCATCATCTCACGGCCCACCGCGCCGGTGGCGCCCAAAATCGCGACCTTATACTGTTTCATGGATGCTCCTCCTTATTATTTCACAAAGCTGTCATACAGCACACGGATGGCTCTCTCGAAGTCCGGACCGTCCACGCCCACGATGATGTTCAGCTCCTCCGGGCCCTGGGTGATCATGCGGATGTTGATGCCGTTCTCGCCCAGCTTGCCGAAGATCTTGCCGGAGGAACCGGGCTGGAACGCCATCTTCCGGCCTACCGCCGCCACGATGGCCATGCCGTCGGTGATGTGCAGGCTGTCGGGTCTGATCTCCTTTTCCAGATCGCCCATGGCCTGATAGAGATAGGGCGAGGACTTGCCGGACTCCACCACCAGCGACACGCTGTCGATACCGGAGGGCAGGTACTCCACGTTGATATTGTACCGCTCCAGCACCTCCAGGATGCGGCGCACCGCCCCCAGCTCGGAGGACATGCCGTTCTTGGTGATGGTGATGACGGAGAAGCCCTTCTTCCCGGCGATGCCGGTGATCATGCTGCCGGAGGAGCGCTCCGTCTCCGACTCGTCGAAGCTCTCCCGGATCTGTCTCTTATACACATCTCCGAGCCCACGAGACGTAGAGGAATC
>URVR01000150.1 GCA_900551355.1 uncultured Eubacteriales bacterium
ACGAGATTCCTCTACGTCTCGTGGGCTCGGAGATGTGTATAAGAGACAGGTGCTGTTCTCCTCCCCCAACAACCCCATCGGCATCGTCTACAAGGAGGACGCCGTCCGCCACGTCATCGACTTCGCCATGGCCCATGATCTGGAGATCATCTCCGACGAGATCTACGCCCAGACGGTGTTCGATCCCGAGGCGCACTACGTCAGCACCCTGAAGCTGGTGCCCGCAAGCTACCGCCACCGCGTCCACGTCACCAGCAGCTTTGCCAAGGACTTCGTGCTGTCCGGCTTCCGCACCGGTATGTGCTTCTCCTTCAACCCCGCCATCATCCAGGGCTTCGGCTCCATCACCTATTATTCCTGCGTATCCTCCCATACGCAGTCCCTGCTGACGGCGCTGCTGCAGTCCCCGGAGCTGGAGGGCGTGATGGATCTGTCCCGCCAGCGGCTGAAGACCGCCTACGAGATCATCACCAAGGGTCTGGCGGACATCGGCGTGCCCACCATGAAGGCCCAGGCCGGTATCTTCATCATGGCCGACTTCTCCGCCTATCTGGACAAGCAGGAGTTCGCCGAGGAGCATGTGCTGTGGCAGAAGATCTACAACGATCTGATGATCAACGTGTCCCCCGGCCAGCTGTTCGGCTGCGACAGGCCCGGCTGGTTCAGAATGTGCTACGCCTTTGAGGAGGACACCGTCAAGGAGGCTGTCCGCCGTCTGGCCACGCTGAAAAAGTAAGCACGCAGTGATCCCTTAGCCGGAGCAGATCTCTCCCTGTCCCGCCCGGCTGTAAAACACAAAAGGAGGAGGTGTGGCCGATGGTCACACCTCCTCCTTTTTGGGGTGCGCGGCGCCTCCCGGATGCGGGTTGCAATTTGCGGCAGGAGCGTGTATAATACACCCGTCGGCACGGGCGGCATTTTTTCTTGGATACGGGTTAGTTGGCTCTAACCAAATGATACAGGAGGGGCATATAAGGACCACCCCAACGCGGCGGTGGTCAATCTGGGCTGCGGGCTGGACGACACCGGGCGGCAGTGCGACAACGGCACCTGCAGGCTCTACAATCTGGATCTGCCCGACGTCATCGCCGTGCGGAATCAGCTGCTGCCCGCCGGTGAGCGGGAGGAGAACATCCCCTGTGACCTCAGCGACACTGCGTGGTTCCAGCGCATCGACGCCTCCGGCGGCGCGGTGTTTTTCGCGGCAGGCGTGTTCTACTACTTCCTGAAGGAGCAGGTCAGAACGCTGGTGCGGCAGATGGCGGACGCCTTCCCCGGCGGCGTGCTGGCCTTTGACGCGGCCAACGGAAAGGCCGTCCGGCTGATGCTGAAAACGTGGATCAAGGACGCGGCCATCCAGAATGTGGGTGCGTACTTCGCCGTGGCGGACGCCCGGCGCGAGCTGTCCGCCTGGGACAGCCGCCTGCGGGTCTCCAGCCGGGGGTACATGCTGGGCTACAACGACCTGAAGGATCCCTCCGTCAGCGGCTTTTTCCGGTTTCTGGCCCGGGTCGGCGACAACCGGATGAACATGCAGATCGTAAAGCTCGGCTTTGGGGACGGACGATAATGCCCCGCAGACAGAAGCACCGGCACGACAGGGCGTCGTGCCGGTGCTGTTTCTCTTTTAAAGGCCGCGGCGCAGGAACACGCAGCTGACATACGTCATGGTGCGGGGGCCGTGGTAGTAGGCGGCGCCGCAGTCCTGGCACACCTGGCTGACCAGCAGGCCGTAGGCCTCCATGGACACCACCTGCTCCTCCGGAAAGCGGCAGGGCGCGTCGGGACAGGTGCAGCTGGCGCAGCGGCGGCAGGTGCCCGCTCCCATGGGCAGCACGGCTTCGCGGCCGTACCGGCTGTACAGCGCCTGTGTCAGCCGGCGGAGCCGTTCCTTGTGGAGGGCCTCCGCCGCCATGATGGCCTCGTAATCGAAATCGTCGGACATGGCGCCCACCGTCTCCACCAGCACGCCGTCGCCGTAGTCCTTCATCCGCCGGGTCATCTCCTCCAGCGAGGGACAGGCCGGCGGACAGCACCAGTTTTTCCCGTAGCTGCTGCAGCGGTCGGCGCGGCACATCTCCCGCACCTCCGGCCGGAACACCAGCTGCGCCGCATGGAGCGGCGCCGTCTCCTCAAAGCCCGCGGCACGGGCCATTGTCAGCAGCTCCGTCATTCCGTCACCTCCGAGAGCAGCATATCCTCCACAAAGCGCTCCTGAAATACCGGGTCCGCGGCCAACTCCACCACCCGGGAGGCGGCGGTGATCGCCGCCAGCTCCGGCTCGAACCGGCGGGCACACAGCAGCAGCGCCCCTGCCCGCCGCAGGGACGGTCGGGGTGCAGTCCCGCCCGCTCCAGCAGGCGGGACACGGACACGGGCGCACCGTCCCATGCCAGCTCTGTTGTCCTGTCGCCGTTTGTGATCCGGATCATGGTCGTGTCTCCTTTTTTGTTCTTACAGAAAAACAGGCCCCCGCACCTCGGCGGGGGCCTGTCCTGTCATGCGATCAAAGCTGATCCAGTGCCTGCTTCAGGTCTGCGATGATGTCTTCCACATTCTCCAGACCGACGCTCAGACGGATCAGGCCCGCTGCGATACCGGAAGCGGCCAGCTCCTCCTCCGTATAGGTGGAATGGGTCATGGACGCGGGATGCTCGATCAGCGTCTCCGCGTCGCCCAGGGAAACGGCCACCGTCACCAGATGCAGAGAGTTCACCAGCTTGACGCCGGCGGGACGGCCGCCCTTGACCTCGAAAGACAGCATGCCGCCGAAGTCCGCCATCTGGCGGGCCGCCACCTCGTGGCGCTCGTGGCTCTCCAGGCCCGGATAGTAGACCTTCTCCACCGCGGGATGGGCGTCCAGGAACGCCGCCACCTGGCGGGCGTTCTCGCAGTGGCGGGCCATACGGATCTCCAGGGTCTTCAGGCCCCGCAGGATCAGGAAGGCGCAGAAGGGATCCATGACCGCGCCGGTCATGTCCTTCAGGCCGAACATCCGCACCTCGGAAATAAAGGACTTTTTGCCCACCACGAAGCCCGCGATAACGTCGCCGTGGCCGTTGAGGTACTTGGTGGCGGAGTGTACCACCACGTCAGCGCCCAGCGCCAGCGGGTTCTGCAGAACAGGGGAGGCGAAGGTATTGTCGCAGACCACCATGATGTCCTTGTTGTAGCCGTGGGCAAGCTCCGCCACGGCGGCGATGTCGGTGATCTTCAGGTTGGGGTTGGCCGGCGTCTCCAGATACACGGCACAGGTGTTGGGCTTGAGGTGCGCCTTCAGCGCCTCCAGATCGGAGGTGTCGATGAAGTCCACCTCCACGCCGTAGCGGGTCATGCCGTGGTTCAGCAGGGCGAAGGTGCAGCCGTACAGGGTGCCGTCGGCCACGATGTGCTTCCCGGCGGCGGCGATGCTCCACAGGCAGGAGGAGATAGCTCCCATGCCGGAGGCCGCGGCTACACAGGCCTCGCCGCCCTCCAGCGCCGCCACCTTGCTCTCCAGCACGGAGACGGTGGGATTGCCCAAGCGGGTGTAGATGTAGCCGCCCTCCTCGCCGGCAAAGCGGCGGCCGCCCTGCTCACAGCTGTCAAATACGAAGGTAGACGTCTGGAAAATGGGTGTGGTCAGCGCGCCGTACTGGGAGTCCTTGACATTGCCTGCGTGGATCGCTTTGGTACCGAAGCCGAAGTTCTGATCGTTCATATACGCATCCTCCTCATCATAGCAGGCCGCCGCAGCGGCAGTTTCATGGTACTTTTACACTCTAAAAGTACCACAAACACCGCAGAGGCTGGTATTTCTAAAATTCCATGACCTGATATCTATTTTTTAGATAGCAGCAGCAGTCATAAAGTGTCCTTTCTCTGTCTCTTATACACATCTGACGCTGCCGACGATCGCATAAGTGTA
>URVR01000151.1 GCA_900551355.1 uncultured Eubacteriales bacterium
GTGGGCTCGGAGATGTGTATAAGAGACAGGGTACACATAGCGGAACGCGGTCTGGGCCTGCCGGAAGCAGCCCTCCAGGTCGCAGTCCCCGGTGCTCAGGGACGTCAGATACGCCGGGTCGATGTACAGGATCATCCGCTCGTAGAAGTCGTCCTCCGCCACCTCCGGCCGGTGGATGCTGCCCCGGCCCACCAGCACGAAGTCCCCCGGCGACAGGTCGTACCGCTCGCCCTCGATGGCATAGCCCGCCTTCCCCGCCAGCAGAATGATGATCTTGTGAAACGTGTGATAGTGGTATTCGATACGCTCCCGCCGGCTGTCCGCCAGATGAAACAGCCGGAACGGCTCCTTCAGATACCCCCGCACCTCGTACTGCAGCGGCTCCATAACGCTCACCTCCGCATTTTTTGCCCATATTATATACGATGCTGCGCGGTTCGTGCAAGCATTTTTGCCTTTATTACGATTTTGAAAATTTTGTTGCCATTTTGTAATTTTTATGTAGCTTTTTTGAGAGAGCTGTGATATGATAGAGCGCGTGGGGCCCAGACCCCTTGGAATCTATGATACGATCGGCAGGTAATTCCCATGTATCTGAAGCAATTGGCTGCGCTGGGCGCATCCGCCGTCATGGTGCTCACCGGCGGCGCGGTGGCCTCTGGCGCGGAGACGAAGACGACCGCTGTTGACGCGGTCACTCCTTATGAATATACCGCCGCCGTGGAGACACTGGCGGCCTCCGGCGTTGTAGCCGGCAGCAGCACGGCCCTGCAGGCCGGCGACGGGCTGCGTCTGGCACAGGAATCCGGTCTGCTGGAAGGCGATGATTCCCTGTCCCTGACGGAGTTGGCCGCTCAGGCCCTCATCCGCGAGACGGAGGAACTGCAGAAGCAGAACTTCCTGGCGGAGTACGACGGCGCCATGATCGTCTGCGAAAGCTCCGTCACCCTGCGGGCCGAGGCGGATGCGGAGTCCGACTCCCTGCGCACCATCTGGACCGGTAAGGTGGCCCATCTGCTGGATGTGGAGGGCGACTGGTACAAGGTGAGCTACGGCACGGACACCGGCTACGTCCTGGCAGAGTACTGCGAGCCGGTACAGTACGCCGACTATGAGGGCACCTACGCCACCAGCACGCTGGCCGAGGACATCATCGCCCACAGCTACTCCTATCTGGGCACCCCCTACCGCTACGGCGGCACCAGCTACAGCGGCATCGACTGCTCCGGCTTCACCATGAAGGTCTTTGCCCAGTTCGGCATCTACCTCCCCCACGGCGCCAGCGACCAGTACGCCCTGAGCACCCCCGTCACCACAGAGGAGCGGGCGCCCGGCGATCTGGTGTTCTTCAACACCAGCGGCTACGGCATCGGCCATGTGGGCATCTATCTGGGCGGCGGACAGTTCATCCACGCCAGCACCAGCCGGGGCGTCATCATCAGTTCCCTGTACGAGAGCTACTATGCCCGTACATATCTGTTCGCCGGCCGCATCATCAGCGGCTGATCCCGCGCAGATACTACCAAAACGACTTCTTCATGCTCCTTTCTGAAACAGGCGGACCGCCGCACAGCGGCCCGCCTGTTTTCCGTTTATTCGGTATACTTGCATATTTATCCGGTTATGCAGCGTTCCTTTCCGTCGTTTTGTCCCATTTAAGCCAATTATCCCATGTTGTCTAAAGCAATATGCACAAAATTCACTTGTGTTGTGAAATAATATTCATTTTATGCTTGACATTTATGCACACAAAGCGTATGATAGCCACTGTCAGGAGGGAACGCCTCCGCAGAACACCGTCTATATCCCGGACATCCGGTATAGAACCATAAGAATGTGAAAGGAAGTACATCCCATGAAAAAGCTGATCGCAATGATGCTGACTCTGGTCATGGCGCTGAGCCTGGTGGCCTGCGGCAATACCAGCAGCAATGACAACGCAAACACCGGTGACGATCCCCAGCCCGCCGCAAAGACCACGCTGGTGGTAGGCGTCTCCGCCGACTATGCCCCCTTTGAGTTCATGTATCCCGATGCCAGCGGCAACATGGTCTACGGCGGCATCGACATCTCCGTGGCCCAGTATGTGGCCGATGAGATGGGTCTGACCATGCAGGTGGAGAACATGAGCTTCGACAACCTGCTGGCTTCTCTGGACAAGGGCGACTTCGACATCGTGCTGTCCGCCATGGAGGCCACTCCCGACCGTCTGGAGAACGCCGACTTCTCCGATCCCTACTACACCGACGTGCCCCCCGCGATTCTGGTGAAGGCCGACGTGGCTGACCAGTACAAGACGCTGGCCGACTTCAACGGCAAGTCCGTGGGCGCGCAGACCGCCACCACCAAGCTGGATCTGGTCAACGACATCGAGGGCGCCACCCCCGTGGCTCTGGCCTCCGTGCTGGATCTGGTGAACGAGCTGGTGTATGACAAGGTGGATGCCATTCTGGTGGACGGCGGCGTGGCCCAGCAGTACGCTGACGCCAACCCCGATCTGGTCATCGCCGAGGCCTCCGCTGAGCTGGGCGAGGCTGCCCCCTACTGCATCGCCGTGCAGAAGGGCGATCCCAAGGGCCTGCTGGACGGCATCAACGCCGCCATCGCCAAGATGACCGCTGAGAACAAGATCGAGACCTTCATCGCCGATGCCGACGCGCTGGCTGATGTGGCCGTGGAAGTCTCCGCCGACTAAATCCCTTCCAAAATCACGCGAGTGCAAAGCCGCTGTGCGACTTTGCACTTCGCGCGTCTCCGGAAAAAAGAACCTACACAGAAAGGACTGACCGCGTATGTGGTGGAGCAGCCTGTTCACGGATATGCGCCCCTCCGACTTCTTCAATTTCTCCTTCCTGCCCAAGTATGGCGTGGCCTTCGTCCGCGGCATTGAGTACACGCTGCTGCTGGCGGTGGTGTCCGTGCTGCTGGCGGTGATCCCCGCCCTGCTGCTGGCCCTGATGCGCCTGAGCAAGGTCAAGCCGGTGAAGTGGCTGTCCGGCGCGTACATCGCCGTGTTCCGCTCCACCCCCATGCTGGTGCAGCTGTCCATCATCTACTTCGGCCTGTTCTACGCCATCTCCCTGCCCCGCGTCAGCCTGTTCGGCTTCGTGGACATCAGCCGGTTTATCCCCGGCGTGGTGGCGCTGGCGCTGAACAGCTCCGCCTATGTGGCGGAGATCTTCCGTGCCGGCATCCTGGCCGTGGACAAGGGCCAGACCGAGGCCGCCCGCTCCCTGGGTCTCAGCGGCTGGCAGTCCATGCGGCTGGTGGTGCTGCCCCAGGCCATCAAGAACGTGCTGCCCGCCCTGGCCAACGAGCTGGTGACCATGGTGAAGGAAAGCTCCATCTGCTCCATGCTGGGCATGGCGGAGATCATGTTCGCCGCCAAGACCATCGCCGGCTCCACCGGCATTTCGCTGGCGCCCTACACGCTGGCGGCACTGGTGTATTTCTGCATCAACTACCCGGCCTCCAAGGCGATCGAGGCCATCGAAAGGAGGATGCGCCGTGGCGACAAGCAATAATGTGCTGATCTCCGTACAGCATCTGGTCAAGGAGTACAATCACGGCGCCGTCCACGCCCTGAACGACTGCAGTCTGGACATCCGCAAGGGCGAGGTGGTAGCCATCATCGGTCCCTCCGGCTCCGGCAAATCCACGCTGCTGCGCAGCCTGAACCTGCTGGAGCAGCCCACCTCCGGTGCCATCTTCTTCGACGGCGCGGATCTGGCCGGCAAGGCGGTGAATATCGACCTGCACCGCCAGAAGATGGGCATGGTGTTCCAGCATTTC
>URVR01000152.1 GCA_900551355.1 uncultured Eubacteriales bacterium
CGAGATTCCTCTACGTCTCGTGGGCTCGGAGATGTGTATAAGAGACAGCTCCAGTGAGGAGCGGGCACGGAGATCAACGGCGTGATGCGCCGGAATGATGCACTGTGTAAAGCCAAGACGCTTTACCTCCGAAAGGCGCTGCTCCATGTGGCTGACACTGCGTATCTCCCCGGAAAGGCCCACCTCGCCCACGGCGGCCATGCCGTTGGGCACGGGCTTATCCAGATAGCTGGAGGCGATGGCCACCACGGCGGCCAGATCGGCGGCAGGCTCGTCCAGCGTCAGACCGCCGATGATGTTCAGATAGGCATCGCACTGGCTGACCTTCAGGCCGCCGCGCTTTTCCAGCACCGCCAGCAGCATGGCGGCGCGGTTGTAGTCGAAGCCGTTGCTGCTGCGGAGGGGCCGTGCCCCGGCGCAGGGCGCGATGAGAGCCTGTATCTCCGCCAGCACGGGGCGGGCGCCCTCCATGACGCAGGTGACACAGGTGCCGGAGGCGTCCTGGGGCCGTCCGGACAGCAGCATCTCCGAGGGGTTCTCCACCTCCCGCAGGCCGCTGTCCAGCATCTCAAAGACGCCGATCTCGTTGGTGGCGCCGAAGCGGTTCTTAGCGGCCCGGAGGATGCGGTAGGTCATGCGGCTGTCGCCCTCGAAGTACAGCACGCAGTCCACCATGTGCTCCAGCACCTTGGGGCCGGCGATGCTGCCCTCCTTGTTGACGTGGCCGATGACGAACACGGTGACGCCCTGCCCCTTGGCCAGCTGCATCAGCGCCATGGTGCAGTCCTTCACCTGCCCCACGCCGCCGGCGGGGGCGTCCAGCTCTTCGTTGTACAGGGTCTGGATGGAGTCTACGATCAGCACGTCCGGCTCCTCCCGGCGGACACACTCCAGCACGTCGCCCAGCCGGGTCTCCGACAGGACGAACAGATTTTCGCTGTCCACGGACAGGCGTCTGGCCCGCAGCTTCAGCTGCCGGGCGGACTCCTCGCCGGAGACATACAGCACCTTGCAGGTACGGCCCAGCTGCTGGCAGATCTGGAGCATCAGCGTGGATTTGCCGATGCCGGGGGCGCCGCCCACCAGCACCAGCGAACCCTTCACCGCGCCGCCGCCCAGCACACGATCCAGCTCCCCCATGCCGGTGGGGAAGCGTATCTCCTCATCCTCCTGCAAAGATGTAATGGGAGACGCCTTTACAGCGTCTGCGATGCGCTGTGTCTTGCCGCTTTTGGCAGGGCGCTCCGCCGGCTGCTCCACCATGGAGTTCCACGCGCCGCAGACGGCGCAGCGGCCCGACCACTTGGGGCTTTCACTGCCGCACTCCGTGCAGAAAAAAACCGTTTTTGCTTTCATGCTGTTCCCTCATTCGTATAGTATTGGCAGTAGGCCGCCGCAATGACGGCGGCGAGCTTTACCTGATAGGCCGGCTGCTGCAGAAGCACCGTCTCCTCCGGGTTGGACAGGAAGCCGCACTCCACCAGAATGGCGGGGCAGGTGGTGTGGGACATGAGGTACACCCCGTCGCCGATGGGCTTGGCGGCCTTGTCCTTTCCCCCGTTCACCGTGCTGTTCAGGGCCTGCTGCACCGTCTCGGCCAGTCTCTGGGACGGCTGGACTGCGTTGTAAAACACCTGCGCGCCCCGGACGTCGGGATGGCCGGGCAGGCAGTTCTGATGGATGCTGATGAGCAGTCCGTCCGGCGTCCCGTTGGCCAGTGCCGTGCGGTTTTTCAGATCGGAGACCTTCTTCTCCCGCAGGGTGACGGCGGTATCGTCGTAGATGGCCTCGTCGCCGCTGCGGGTCATCACCGACGGATGCCCCAGAAAGCGGAGGATCTCGTAGAGCCGCCGGGTGATCTGGAGGTTGATGCCGCTCTCCGCCACGCCGCTGTCCGACACGGCGCCGCCGTCCTCCCCGCCGTGGCCGGCGTCCAGCACCGGTGTGGTCCGGGACACGGCAGGTGCGGCAGGCGCGGCGGCAGGCACCTCCGGCGACGGGCGGGGCGCCAGCGCCGCCGCTGTGACCAGCACGACCGCCAGCGCGCAGGCATATATCGCTTTTTTCGGAATGAACAGCACCATGGGTCTCCCCTCCTCGGGAAAGCCTATGGCGGCGGACGTCGTTCTATGCGTCATAGTATCCTATTTTTTCCGTCAAGGCAAGCCCCTGTCGGGAAACCGGCGCATAATTAAAGAGAGAGGGACGCATGGGGGCGCGTCCCTCTCTTTTCCGTAAGGCAGGACAGACGATACGGTCCGTCCCGCCGGTCACGGCCAGATACCGCACACCGTGGTGTGCATCACAATGGTGCCCGCACTGCGGTACGTCTCCGGTTCGCAGCCCATGACCCTGAGCTTTACCGGCGTACCGGCAGCCGGCGGCTTGTCCAGCGCCACGGCTCTGACATATTCGCCGGGCCGGATGAGACCGGTCTCGCCCAGCGTCTGGTCGTTTTTGTCCTGCACGCAGAGCCTGAGCCACACCTGATTCTCCGCCGGGTTGGTAAAATAGACCACCGCCGACGCGCCGTCCAGATATACGTTTCCGCACAGGGCAAAACAGTAATCCACTTCCTCCGTATGGGGCGAGGAATAGCCCCGCTCCTCCGGCACGGCGGGGATGCCCCGCACGGCAAGGCTGTCAGGCGCCGGCGGCGTAAATGCCGCAGCCTCCTGGCCGCCAAGGATCAGCGCCAGCGTCATGCCCATAAGGGCAAGCGTACAGGCCACAGTTAGAAATGGCAGAATGCTTCTTTTTCTCTTCATACTGCTTCTCTCCGCCTTGGGTGTTGGTTCGGGCGATGCGCCGCTTGACAACGGCGCTGCTTTGTTTATAATCTTATTATAATCCGTTCATCCATGAACGAAGCAAGTACTTTTTGGAGGCACAGCATGGAAAAAGGCACAAAAAAACTCTTTCAGATCACCGAGGCGGCCCGGGCCTGCGGGCTGTCCCGCAGCACGCTGATGCGTCTGGAGGACAAGGGCCTGCTGACGCCGGCCTATACCGCGCCGGACAGCGGGCGGCGGTACTACGACAACCACAACGTGGCCCGCGTCCTGCAGATCGAAAAATTCCGGAGCATGGGACTGGGCGCGGAGGAGATCGCCGCGTATTTCGCCCATGGCGGCGAGGCGTCAGAGCTGCTGGCGGCACTGGAGAGCCGTCTGCGGGATCTGCAGCGCAGCGTGGAGGAAATGCGGCTGCGGGCCATGGAGCCACCCAGCATCTCCGTACAGGTGATCACGCTGTCCGCCGTGACCTGCCGGATGCGCCTGTGTGAGGGCCATACCGTTGAGGAAAAGTATCGCTGCATGTACGACTTTTACAGCGTGTGCATCAAAGATGGCTGCGTGCTGTCCGATGAGCCGCTGTTCACCGTGCAGGACCGGCATGACTACTGGGACGGACCGATCAGCCGCCAGCCGTATCCCTTCTACGTCTGCGTTCCGATCCGGCCGGGCAGACCGGATCAGGAGGCGGCGGTGCTGCCGGCATGCCGGGCGCTGTCGGTGCTCTATTACGGCAGCTACGACAACATGGACGAGGTGTGGCTGACGCTGGGCCGCGAGGCGAAGGCGCGGGGGCTGAAGCCGGCGGGGCTTCCGCGTGTGCTGGGCATCGTGGCGCCCTACACGGGGCGGGAGATCGAGACGCGGCGCTACTGCTCCCGGCTCGTCCTGCCCGTGGAAGAATGAGCAGGAGGCCCGCAGGCCGGGACGACCGGCCTGCGGGCTTCCTGCGCCGTCAACTGTCGAAGGACGGGTTGATAAAATAGATATTCTTC
>URVR01000153.1 GCA_900551355.1 uncultured Eubacteriales bacterium
GTGGGCTCGGAGATGTGTATAAGAGACAGGCTATGTGTTCTTCGGCGGCTACGACGGCGCGGAGCGGCAGCGGCTGTTCTTCCTGCCGGACTGGGCGGAGACACCGGACGCGGACGCTGCGGCGGCGGTGGCTGCCACATGGTACGGCGGTGAGCACCTGACCCACCGGGATTTTTTGGGCAGCCTCATGGGTCTGGGATTGACCCGGGGCACCATCGGCGATATACTGGTGACAGAGGATCGGTGTCAGGTGCTGACACTGCCGAAAACGGCGGAATTCCTGCTGTCGGCGTGGGAGTCGGCGGGCCGGGTGAGGCTGAAGACCGCGCCCCTGCCGCTGGAGGAGCTGGAGATCCCGGCGCAGGCGTGCCGAGAGCTCCGGGATACCGTGTCCTCCCTGCGGCTGGACAACGTGCTGGCGGCGGGCTTTTCCCTCAGCCGTGGGCGTGCGGCGGAGGCCGTGGAAAAGGGCGCGGTGCAGGTAAACTGGACGGTGTGCCAGAAGCCGGATAAGCCGGTGGCGGCGGGGGATACCATCACCTGCCGGGGAATGGGAAAATGCGTGCTGGACAGTGTGGGCGGCCCGACGAAAAAGGGGCGGCTCCCCGTGGTCATCCGGCGCTTTGTATAAGGGAGAATTTGTATGGATCAGAAGAAGATCGACCGTATCAACGAGCTGGCCCACAAGGCCAAGACCGAGGGCCTGACGGAGGAGGAGCAGAAGGAGCGGGAGGTGCTGCGCCAGGAGTATCTGGACGCCATTATGGGCAACCTCCGGCGGGAGCTGGACAACACCTACATCGTGGATGAAAAGGGCAACAAGCGGAAGCTGCAGGGAAAGGGGTTCAAGTCCTGATGGCATACGAATACGACAATGACAACGGCTTCCAGCCGGAGCAGCCCAGACCGCCGCGGCAGCAGCCGCCGAAAAAGGACAGCGACATCGGCTCGTGGATCTTCATCGCCGTCATGTTTACCGTGGCGTGGCCGATCGGCCTGATCCTGCTGCTCATCAAGCTCAGCGAGAGCGGCAACAAAAGGAAGAATGCCCGCCGGACAGCGGGGCAGAGCGGGCAGCGCACCTCCCAGCGGGTGACGGCGGCCTCGCCCCAGGCGGAAGAGGCCCGCAGCGCCGTGGAGCAGGTGACGCGGACGCCGGAGTATACCGACAAGGGCGGCAGGACCATGCGGATCATCGGGGCCATACTGGGTATCCTGGGATGCATGGCGCTGTTTTCCGCCGTGGGGGACAACCTGTCCTATGCGTACCACTACAACGAGTGGTGGTACTTCCTGCGGCAGCTGTTCTATCCGCTGGGCATGCTGGCCGGCGGTGCTTCGCTGCTGCTGGGCAGCGGCGCCATGAAGCGCCGTCAGCGCCGGTTCGCCACCTATCTCCGCACCGCCGGGCAGAAGCCCGCCGTGCCTCTGGACTATCTGGCTCGTGCGGCCAATGTGTCCCGCCGCAAGGTGGAGAAGGACGTGAACCTCATGCTGGAGAAGGGACTGTGGGGCGACGAGGCCTATATCGACCTGGGCAGCGGTATGTTGTTCCGATCGCAGGCCGCCGCCACGGCGTACTTTGACAAGGCCCGCCAGATGCAGCAGCCGGAGGAGCCGGCGGTGCAGCCTCAGGCGGCGGAGGGCTATACCGGCATCCTGCGGCAGATCCGGGAGCTGAACGACCGCATCGCCGACGAGGTGCTCAGCGCCAAGATCGACCGCATCGAGCAGGTGTCCGGCCGCATCTTCAAGGCCATTGAGGACGATCCGGCCAAGAAGGATGCCGCCGGCACGTTCCTGAACTACTACCTGCCCACCACCCTGAAGCTGCTGGAGAACTATGCGGATTTCGAGGAGGCGGGGGTCAGCGGCGAAAATCTGTCCCAGGCCAAGAGCCGTATCGAGGCCACCATGGACAGTATCGTGGCGGGCTTCGAGCACCAGCTGGACGAGCTGTACCGCACCGATGCCATGGACATCGACAGCGATATCCGGGTGATGGAGACCATGCTGCGCCGGGACACGGCCAGCGTGGCCGACGACTTCGGCCTGGGCGGCGCCGCCGCGCAGCGTCAGCCGGAGGAGGAATAGCATACAAGGGAGACGCGGCCCGCGGGCCGCGCTCCCTTTCGCGCTTTTCCGGAGGGCGTTACCGGTAACGGGTTTCGCCAAAAGGCGGGCCGTGTTTATTGACGGAGAAACACAAAGAGGATACAATACAGACATAAGTACAGATGCCTGCCGCCCTGTTTCGCCGCCATCGGCGCAGCGGATGTGGTATGGTGCTGCAAAGGAGAGAGAGCATGACCAAGGAGATGGAGCTGTACCGCGGCGGGAGCTGGGACAGCGCGTATACATATCTGGGCGCACACCCCGCCCCGCAGGGGTATACGTTCCGCGTCTGGGCGCCCCACGCACGGTGCGTGGCGCTGGCCGGTGACTTCAACGGCTGGCAGAGCGCGGACATGCACCGGGATGCGGACGGCGTGTGGTCGCTGACGGTGGAGAACGCCGCCGTATACGACAGCTACAAGTACATCGTCACCGGCGCGGACGGCCGCACGGTATGGAAGGCGGATCCCTTTGCATTCCACGCACAGACACGTCCCGGCTCCGACAGCAAGGTGTACGACCTGTCGGGTTACGTCTGGCGTGATGAGGCGTGGCAGGAGAAGTGCGCCGCAGAGCCGCCGGTGAACGGCCCGCTGCTGATCTACGAGGTGCATCTGGGCTCGTGGCGCCGCCACGAGGACGGCACCAGCCTCAGCTACCGGGAGCTGGCGCGGGAGCTGCCCGCTTACGTCAGAAGCATGGGCTACAACTTCGTGGAGCTGCTGCCGGTGACGGAGTATCCGCTGGACGACAGCTGGGGCTATCAGTGTACCGGCTATTTCGCACCCACCAGCCGCTACGGCACACCCCACGATTTCATGGCGCTGGTGGACGCCCTGCATCAGGCGGGGCTGGGGGTCATTCTGGACTGGGTGCCCGCCCACTTCTGCAAGGACAGCCACGGCCTCATCGAGTTTGACGGCACCTGCCTGTATGAGTACGGCGACCCGCTGAAGTGGGAGCACGCCGGCTGGGGCACACGGGTGTTCGACTTCGGAAAGCCGGAGGTGTGCAGCTTCCTGCTGTCCTCCGCGGCCTACTGGCTGCGGGAGTACCACATCGACGGTCTGCGGGTGGATGCGGTGGCGTCCATGCTGTATCTGGACTACGACCGGCAGGGCGGCGCATGGCGGCCCAACCGGAACGGCGGACGGGAGAATCTGGAGGCCATTGAGTTCCTGCGCGCCCTGAACCGGACGGCCTTCGCCGTCAACGGCAGCGCCCTGATGGTGGCGGAGGAGTCCACGGCGTGGCCGCTGGTGACGTATCCGCCGGAGCAGGGGGGACTGGGCTTCAACCTGAAGTGGAACATGGGGTGGATGAACGACCTGTGCCACTACCTGAAGATGGATCCCTACTTCCGGCAGTTCCACCATAAAGACGTGACGTTCTCCATGATCTACGCCTTCTCGGAGAACTATGTGCTGCCCCTGTCCCACGACGAGGTGGTGCATATGAAGGGCAGCCTGCGGGGGAAGATGCCCGGCGACGACTGGCGGCAGCTGGCGGGCGTCCGGGGGTTCTACGCCTATATGCTGTGTCACCCCGGCAAGAAGCTGCTGTTCATGGGCGCGGAGCTGGGCCAGTGGCACGAGTGGGCGTTTGAGGGCCAGCTGGACTGGTACCTGCTGGACGACCCCGCCTGCCGCGCCACCCACGAGTGCATCCG
>URVR01000154.1 GCA_900551355.1 uncultured Eubacteriales bacterium
GATCTACACTTATGCGATCGTCGGCAGCGTCAGATGTGTATAAGAGACAGTACCTCTACACCGTGGCGGCGCTGGAGGAGGCGGGGTACCAGCAGTACGAGATCTCCAATTTCGCCAGACCGGGCCGGGCGTCCCGCCACAACCTGAAATACTGGAACATGGAGGAGTACGCCGGCTTCGGGCCGGGGGCGCACTCCGATTTCGGCGGCGTCCGGTACGGCTATGTGCGGGATCTGGACCGGTACATCGCGGGCCAGTTGGTGCTGGCGGAGTCGGAGAACGGCGAGACGCTGGCCCGGGACTACGAGTATGTGATGCTGTCGCTGCGGACGGCGGCGGGCATCGACCGGCGGACCTTCGAGAACCGCTACCGCCAGCGGTTCCAGCCCATGGAGGAGCTGTTCGAGCAGTACGAAAAAACGGGTCTTGCCTCACGCACCGAGGGCGGCTGGCGCCTGACGCCCCGGGGCTTCCTGGTGTCCAACAGCATTATCGTGGCGCTGCAGGAGGCGCTGGGCCGGCAGAAGGCGGCCCGGCTGGCCGCGGCGGCGGAGGGCGACCTGCGTATCGTGTGACGCCGGATATACGAAAAGAAAAGCGAGAGAGCGAAGCTCTCTCACTTTTTCACTTTCCGGATATTTAATTCGTTCGGTACGCGAACTTTTTTGACAAAAACAGAGGATATTGTAACGGTTTCGTTAATTTTTAGGTGTGCCGCTTGCGAAGCGCGCAGCGGCATGGTAGACTACTTCATTAGATAAAATCGGGCGTATGCCCATGCGGATAAAATCAGGCGAGTGCCGTGGAGGAACGGGAGTATGGCAAAATTCAGCGTAAAGAAGCCGCTGACGGTATTTGTGGTGGTATTGGCGGTGGTGGTGCTGGGTATCGTGGCGTATCTGCGGATGACGCCGGATCTGCTGCCCAATATGGATTTTCCCTATGTGATTATCGTCACCGCCGATCCCGGCGCCAGTCCCGAGGCGGTGGAGGAGGAGATCACGCGGCCCATGGAGCAGTCCATGGCCACGCTGGATCAGATCAAGGAGGTCACCTCCACCAGCCAGAACAGCGTGTCCATGGTGATGCTGGAGTTTGAGGACGGCGTGAACATGGACACCATCAGTGTGGATATCCAGCAGAAGATCTCCGTGCTGCAGGGGCAGTGGAACGACACGGTGGGCGCGCCCTATGTGCTGAAGATCAACCCGTCCATGATCCCGGTGATGGTGGCCGCCGTGTCCCAGGAGGGCAAGGACGTCTACGCCCTCAGCGATCTGGTGACGGACGAGCTTACCGGCAAGCTGGAGGGCGTCACCGGCGTGGCCAGCGTCACGGTATCCGGCGCGCTGACCCGGCAGGCCCATGTGATTCTGGATCAGGAGAAGATGGAGGCGCTGTCCGCCAAGCTGGCGGACGCGGTGAAGGCCCAGCTGAAAAAGGCGGAGGGCAAGCTGTATGCCGCCAAGCAGCAGGTGGAGGATGGTGAAAAGGCGCTGTCCGACGCCAAACGCGCGGCGGCGGACGGCGTAGCCGGCACGGTAGGCGATTCGGTGGACGAGGTCTATAAAAACCTGAAGGAGCTGTACGATAAGCTGGAGGGTCTGGACATCGACGACCTGGTGGGCGGCTTTATCACCGACCCGGATGGGACGCTGAAGCAGCTGAACGACCTTCTGGATACACTGAAAAGCAGTATAGAAAAGTTGATGAAGGAGCTGGAGAGCGGCAAGCTGGAGGGCGATATCTCCGATTTTCTGGTGCAGATGATGGACGGTATATCCCAGATGACCGGCGCGGAGCTGCAGCTCAGTCAGGCAAAGAGCCAGATCGAAAGCGGCCTCAAGCAGATACAGGAGGCCTATAAAAAGGTGGATGAGCAGACGGATCTGGGCGGGATGCTGTCCATCTCCACCGTCAGCGGCCTGCTGACGGCCCAGAACTTCTCCATGCCCGCCGGGTACATAGACGACGACAGCGGCGTCAGCTACATGGTGTCGGTGGGGCAGAAATTTGAAAACAGCAGCGAGCTGGAGGACATGGTGCTCTTCGACCTGGGGCTGGAGGGCGTAGCGCCCATCACCCTGGGGGACGTGGCCACGGTGGTGGTGACGGACGACAGCGACGAGCTGTACACCAAGCTCAACGGCGAAAACGGCATCCTGCTGTCCTTCACCAAGCAGTCCAACTACGCCACGGCGGAGGTATCCAACAACATCACCGCCCGATTCGAAACGCTGGAGGCCCAGTATGAGGGGCTGACCTTCGTGCCCCTGATGGATCAGGGCGACTATATCTACCTCATCGTGGAGACCATCCTCTCCTCCCTGCTGTGGGGCGCGGTGTTCTCCGTGGTGGTGCTGTTCCTGTTCCTGCGTGACTGGCGGCCCACCCTCATCACCCTGATCTCCATTCCCGTCAGCGTCATTTTCGCGGTGGTGCTGATGTACTTCACCGGCGTGACCATCAACATGATCTCTCTCAGCGGTCTGGCGGTGTCTGTGGGCATGCTGGTGGATAACTCGGTGGTGGTCAT
Organism: uncultured Eubacteriales bacterium; assembly: GCA_900551355.1. Lineage (GTDB taxonomy): Bacteria > Bacillota > Clostridia > Oscillospirales > Oscillospiraceae > Vescimonas. Next base: position 2,537 of record URVR01000154.1, read on the forward strand.
CGAGAACATCTACCGCCTGCGGGCCAAGGGCGCCACCATCATCCAGGCGGCGGTGTCCGGCGCGGGACAGGTGCTGGGCGCGGTGACGGCCTCCACCCTCACCACGGTGTGCGTGTTCGCGCCCATCGTGTTCGTGGAGGGCCTGACCCGCCAGCTGTTCACCGATCTGGCGTTGACCATCACCTATTCCCTGCTGGCCAGCCTGCTGGTGTCGCTGACGCTGGTGCCGGCCATGGCGTCCGGCATGCTGCGGCGGGAGTTCGTGCCGAAGCCGGGTCTGCTGGATAAGATCTACCCCGCCTACCGCAAGGCCATCGCCTGGTCGTTGGACCACAAGGCGGGCGTGCTGCTGCTGTCCCTGACGCTGCTGGTGACCAGCGCGTGGGGCGCGGTGAGCCGGGGCTTCACCTTCATGCCGGAGATCGACATGAACAACCTGTCCGTCACCGTCACCATGCCGGAGGGCACCACCCGCGACGAGGCGGTGGCGCTGGCGGATCAGGTGATGGAGCGGGTCATGTCCGTGGACAACATCGACGCCGCCGGCTTTATGATGGGCAGCGGCGACATGGGCGGCCTGAGTATGGCCAGCGGCGACAACGGCGAGTTTGACGTCACCGGCTACCTCACCATGCCGGAGGGCACCTTCGGCTCCGATGCGGGGAAGGAGATCGAGGCGCTGTGCGCCGACCTGCCCTGTAAGGTGACCACCGCCGGTGTGATGAGCGGCATGATGAGCTATATGACCGGCACCGGCGTTTCCCTGCGGGTGTACGGCAGCGACATGGAGTCGCTGCAAGGCGCCGCCCGTTCGCTGGGACAGCGGATGGAGCAGGTGGAGGGCGTGCAGGATGTCTCCGACGGTCTGGAGGACGCCGCCCCCGCTCTGCAGGTGGTGGTGGACCGGAACAAGGCCATGACCAAGGGCATCACCGTGGCCCAGATCTATATGCAGGTGGCGGCGGCGCTGCAGGATACCACCACCGTGGCGGAGGTCACGCTGGACGGCGAGAGCATGGAGATGATCGTGGACGCGGCGGCGGGCAGCAAGCTGACCCGCGAGAAGCTGATGGATCTGACCATTTCGCCGGACAGCAGCGCTATGTCCTCGTCCATGAGCAGTATGAGCGGTATGGACAGCTCCATGTCCTCGTCCTGTCTCTTATACACATCTGACGCTGCCGACGATCGCATAAGTGTA
>URVR01000155.1 GCA_900551355.1 uncultured Eubacteriales bacterium
CTACACTTATGCGATCGTCGGCAGCGTCAGATGTGTATAAGAGACAGGTCCTGCAGGGCAGGACGCACCGGGTCATTGTCATGGCCGATCTGGGCGACCTGCGGGAGGGCTTCTGGGACAAGGACGAGATGGTGGACGTGTGCGTCCATGTGGAGCGGGAGCTGCCCCATGTGGAGCTGGCCGGCATCGGCGTGAACCTGACGTGCTACGGCTCCACCAAGCCCACGCCGGAGAAGATGTGGGAGCTGCTGGCCATCGCCGACCGCGTGGAGCAGCGCATCGGGCGGAAGCTGGAGGTCATCTCCGGCGGCGCCACCAGCTCCTTTACGCTGGTGCACTGGGGCACCATGCCGGAGGGCATCAACCATCTGCGCATCGGCGAGAACATCCTGCTGGGCAAGGACCTGCAGGTGGACTGGGGCATCCGGGACATGGACTACCTGCGGACGGACGGGTTTACCCTCCGGGCCGAGGTGGTGGAGGTACGGGACAAGCCCACCTATCCCATCGGCGAATTTGCTATTGATGCCTTCGGGCGCAAGCCGGTGTATGAGGACCGGGGCATCCGGCGGCGGGCCATTCTGGCTCTGGGCCGGGCGGACGTGGGCGATCTGGAGTCGCTGCTGCCCCGGGAGCCGGGCCTCGCCGTCATCGGCGGCTCCTCCGATCACTGCATCGTGGATGTGGAGGACTGCCCCCGGCGGCTGGAGGTGGGCGATGTGGTGGAGTTCTCCCTGTGTTACAGCCATATGCTCTACGCCTCGAGCCGCGGCGATATGACCGTTAAATTTGTAAATTAACATAGGAGGATCGTGACAATATGGGAAATATGGGAGAACTGAGCGTTCTGCTGATCGGTGTGGTGGACGCGCTGTTCGCGTTTTTCGTGGTAGCGCCTATCATGCTGAACACCGCCAGCCTGTTCGGCGTGCAGAAGCGGTTCGCACAGGCCATGGTGGAGGAGGGCGTCATCGACGCGGAGACGGTGAAGCTGCTGCACCCGAAAAAGCAGATCGCCGGCGTGCTCATCTCGGTGGTGCTGTTCGCCGTGCTGATCTGGACGTGCTGGAAGAGCGCGCCCATGGGCTACCTCTGCGGCGGCGTGGCGTTGGTGGCAGGGTTTTTGAAGTACCGCAAGATCGTGCAGTACAACAGCCTGACCGTCAAGACGTTCCGCAACACCTACAAGGATCACATGGACGTCAAGAAGTTCAACAAATTCGTGGATACCCATTTCTGAGAAGGAAAAAGGGATGCACACGCGCCGCGTGTGCATCCCTTTTGTTTTTGCAGAGGAGGCGGCAGCGTAAGCTGCCGCCTCCTTTCGTTGTGCGGGGAAAAATGTACTTACTTGTGGGCCAGAACCTTGTTGGCCTCGGCCATCTCCTGGAAGATGCCCTGATGCTTCTTGGCCATAATCGCCTTGATGACCAGCAGGGTCGCTACCATCAGCACGCAGGCAATGACGAGGCAGATGACCACGTTCTGGAGCAGACCCGCAATGATGAAGCTGACAAAGGTCACGCCGGCCACGGTCAGGGCGTAGGGGATCTGGGTGAACACATGGTTCAGGTGGTAGCAGTGGGCACCAGCGGAAGCCATGATGGTGGTATCGGAGATGGGGGAGCAGTGATCGCCCATAACGCCGCCGGCGCAGGCAGCTGCCAGACCGATGGTGCACAGGGTGGGCTGCACGTCATAGTTGAACACCTGGACAACGATGGGAGCCATGATACCGATGGTGCCCCAGGAGGTACCGGTGGCAAAGCCGATGGCCGCGCCGATGATGAAGATCACGGCGGGCAGGAACTTGGCCAGCTCGCCGGCGCCGGACATGGCGTTGATGACGAAGTCAGCGGAGTTCATGCCGTAGCGGGTCAGGCCGCACAGCGTCCACGCGAAGGTCAGGATCAGGATGGGGGAGATCATCTGGATAAAGCCGTTGGGAACGGACTCGAAGGACTTCTCAAAGCCGATGGAGCCGCGCAGCCAGAAATAGATGAACGTGAACACCAGAGCCAGCATGGAGCCGATAGCCAGACCGGCGCCGGAGGAGGCGTTGGAGAAGGCGCCCATGAAGTCGCCCACATACTCGCTCTCGGCATCGAAGAAGCCGCCGGTGTAGATCAGGCCGATGATACAGGTGGCGATCAGAACCACCACGGGCAGCAGCAGATCCAGCACGGAGGACTTGCCCTTGGAGCCAGTCTCGTAGTCGTCAGCACCGGCGAAGGGACGCTCGGGGGTGGTGAACAGGTCGTTCTTGACCTGTGCGTTGTACTCATGGGTCAGCATGGGGCCGTAGTCGATGTTCAGGATGGAGATGACCACGATCATCAGCAGCGTCAGCAGGCAGTAGTAGTTCCAGGGGATCTGACGGATGAACATCTGGATACCGCTGACATTGTCAGAGTTGACGTAGCCGGAAACGGCGGCAGCCCAGGAGGACACGGGGGCGATCATGCAGACGGGAGCGGCCGTGGAGTCAATGACGTAGGCCAGCTTCGCACGGGAGATGTGATGGCTCTCGGTAACGGGACGCATAACGGCGCCCACGGTCAGGCAGTTGAAATAGTCGTCGATGAAGATCAGCACGCCCAGCAGCATGGTCATCAGCTGTGCGCCGCCGCGGGACTTCACGGACTTCTTGGCCCAGCGGCCGAAGGCCTCGGAGCCGCCGGTCTTGTTCATCAGGTCCACCATGATGCCCAGGATGACCAGGAACACGATGATGGCGATGTTGCCGGAGTCGGAAACGGTGGTGACGATACCGTTGTCACCCTCCACCAGCTGCACCAGCGTCTCCCAGGGAGCGAAGTTGCTGACCAGCAGAGCGCCGACGAGGCAGCCCAGGAACAGGGAAGAATACACTTCCTTGCTGATCAGGGCCAGCACGATGGCCACGATGGGGGGCAGCAGAGACCAGAAAGTGCCTGCGAACGGGGTAGTCGCGCCCTCGATCAGAATGGGGGCATCCTTATAGCTGATGCCCAGAACGACCAGCAGCACGATAAAGATACCCAGCGCAACGAAATACGCTATCTTGGTACTTTTCTTTTCCATGTGTGTGATTTACCTCCTCACAATTTGGTTTCCCCATCTTATCCGCTTTTTAATAGATTGTCAACGTTTCAGCAATTTCAAGGACGGGTAATTTTGAACAAATTATGAACCTCACTTTCTCCCTTTTCCCCAATTTCGGGCTGTTTTTACGCGATATTGTCGGGCTTTGTTTGTTCCTTAACGTGTCTTTAACGGGTATTTTGGGCCGCTTGTCCCTCCGCTTATAGTTTGATTTCGTGTATTGCCCCGGTAATTATGGCGATATATCGCTATCATCATTTCGTGCGTGTCAAGATTTTTGCGCGGTTATACGTCCTGTTAACGCGCAAAAAACAGGAAGCCCCACAGGGCTTCCTGTTTTTTAGGTGGGTGTTTAGAGGGCTTACTTGGTCAGAGCCTTGTCAGCCTCGGCCATCTCCTGGAAGATGCCCTGATGCTTCTTGGCCATGATGGCGCGGATGACCAGCAGAGTGGCGACCATCAGCACACAGGCGATGAGCAGGTTGACGACCACGCTCTGAATCAGACCAGCCAGAATGAAGCTGACGAAAGCCACACCGGCCACGGTCAGAGCGTAGGGGATCTGGGTGAACACATGGTTCAGGTGGTAGCAGTGGGCACCAGCGG
>URVR01000156.1 GCA_900551355.1 uncultured Eubacteriales bacterium
CGAGATTCCTCTACGTCTCGTGGGCTCGGAGATGTGTATAAGAGACAGTATCTCGGAGGCGCTGCGTTTGCTGGCCCGGGGGCAATAGGCAGATAGTGGACGCAGGGGTGCCCGGCGCTGGGCTGCCCCACCGCGCCGCACGTCTCCAGTGTGCATAAGCCGTCCCGCTGCCACTGGCAGCTGTCGGTGCAGGGGATCATACCATCACTCCTTTGCCGGTAGTGTTCCCGCACAGCGCGATAATATGAAAAAAGTGCCCGGAGCCATCGGCTCCGGGCACTTTGCATGTACTTATTCGTGGGAGTTGAACCAGTCCTCGCAGAACTTGGCGATGGCGGGGACCAGATCCTTGACGTAGCGCCGCGTGGTATTGACGCACAGGTCGTAGGACTCCTTGGCGCCCCACTTGCTGTCGCTGTACATCTGGTGGTGCTGGGAGCGGTTGCGGTCGATCTGCTTCATGCGCTTCTCGATCTCGGAGGCAGTCATGTTCTCACCGGCGGGCGCGCGGCGCTGGCACCGCTCGATCTTGGACTCCTTATCGGCGTACACGAAGATGTTCAGCGGCTTATAGGCCTTCAGGATCACATCCGCGCCCCGACCAACGATGACGCAGTCGCCGCTCTTGGCGAAGTTCTCCAGGATCTGGCGCTGGGCCACCGCCACGCGGATGGGCTGGTCCATGATCTGGAAGGGAGGTACGCCGAACCGGTGGCCGATGGTCAGAGGGTAGGCGGCCTCGATGCTCTTTTCGGACATATGTGCCACATAATCCTCATTAAAGCCATTTTCCTTGGCGATCATCTCGATGATCTCATGGTCATAGCAGGGGATGTGCAGCGCCTCGGCCAGACGCTTGCCCAGCTCACGGCCGCCGGAGCCAAATTCACGGCTGATGGTGATGATACGGTTCATAGATACGACCTCCTTTATGGTATGTTAGACGGAAAAATCAATATTCATAGCAGCTGCCGCCCACGAATTCGCGGACGATGGAATTGCGGGGAACGAAGGGGGTGTGCAGCGGCGGCACGGTGTTTACCACGTCGATGAGATCGGTGAGATCGTGCGCCTGGAGATACTCCGCCGTCAGCTCTTCCCGGATATTGGGGATCTCGCCCAGACACTTGGTCAGGATGCACGGCTCATAGTCGTGGAAGGAGTCGATGTGGATGGCGGCGTTGCCTTTGTAGGGCTTGATATAGTTGACCTCGCCCCGGTTGACGCTCTCCGCCCGCTCCACCGTCTCCCGCAGGGAGTGGCCGCGGGTGTTGTAGTCCCGGATGAGCCGCCGCGCCACGCGCAGCTGCTCGGGCCGCACCACCCGGTCGTTGTTGGTGAGGATGCGGGTGCGGGGCGCCACATAGACGCCGGTGGCGGCGCCGCGGATCTTGTCGAAGATCAGGGGATTGAGCATATGGATGCCCTCGGCAATGACGATACAGCCCTTTTCGCCCTGCATTTTCTTGTAGCCGCCGGTGCATCCGGCCTTAAAGTCGTACCAGGGAATGTCGACCTCCTTGCCGTCCAGCAGGCGGCTGATGCAGGACACCAGCAGATCCACGTTCACGCAGTAGGGGGATTCCCAGTCCGTGGCCTCCGGCGGACGCTGATCCAGCGGCAGGAAGAAGTTGTCCATGCTCAGCAGGCACACCGTCACGCCCAGATTTTCCAGATAGTCCTTCAGCCGCATGGCGGAGGTGGTCTTGCCGCTGCCGGAGGGGCCGGTCAGCGCCACAATGGGCCGGTTGCTGGAGAGGATCGCGGCCGCGGCAGCGGAGATCTTGTCGTGGAAGACCTCCTCGCACCGCAGGACAAATTGAGTCTCGTTGTTCATGGACTCCTTGATGTTTTCCAGATCGATAACGCGCATAGTGCAGCTCCTTCCGGGAATTTCAAAATCAGGAACAGTATAGCACATTCTGTTCCAATCGTCAAACGGGCAAAATGTCGAATTTTCCCAGTATCCGGCTTCTTGCCCGCCGGAGGGCCGCCTGTGCGCGCAAAAACGCCCCCTGTCGGGGGCGTTTCGCGGAGAAAACGTTATTTCGTGCCGAAAATGCGGTCGCCGGCATCGCCCAGACCGGGGACGATGTAGCCGTTCTCGTTGAGGCACTTGTCCACGGCGCCGGCGTAGATGTCCACGTCGGGGAACAGCTTCTGGATGTGCTCGATGCCCTCGGGAGCCGCCACCAGCACCATCAGCTTGATGTGCTTGCAGCCGAACTTCTTCATCTCGCCGATGGCCTCCGCGGCGGAGCCGCCGGTGGCCAGCATGGGATCGACGATGAGCACGTCGCGCTCGGCCACGTCCTTGGGCATCTTGCAGAAGTAGGGATGGGGCTCCAGCGTCTCCTCGTCGCGGTACATACCGATGTGGCCCACACGGGCGGAGGGGACCATACGCAGCACGCCGTCCACCAGACCCAGACCGGCACGGAGGATGGGGACCACCACAAACTTGCGGCCCGCCAGGGTGGGCGCGTCCATCTCGCAGATGGGGGTCTCGATGTGCTTGGTGGTCAGGGGCAGATCGCGGGTAGCCTCATAGGTGATGAGCATGCCGATCTCGGATACCAGCTCCCGGAAATCCTTGACGCTGGTGTTCTTGTCGCGCATAATGGTCAGCTTATGCGCCACCAGAGGGTGGTTCATGATATGAACTTTCTCGCTGTACATTTTTGTCTCCTCCGTGTATGTAAAATTTTGCATGGAACACAATAGAACGCTCAGTCCAGCGTGATCTTCAGGCCCCGGGCCAGCCGCTCCCGCTCCGCCTGACTGAGCCGCAGGTACACCGGCTCCAGCCCCTGGGCCGTCACCGTCTCGCCCCGGGCCGCCAGCTCCTCGGCGCACAGCGCCGCGCCCACGGCGGACTGCATCCGGTGGGACGCATCCGCCATACGGCAGGGGATGCCAGCGCCGTTGAGATAGTCGGCGCACAGCGCCGCGCCGTCGCCCACCACCAGCTTGTCCTCCGGCATGTCCCGCAGCTGGGACGCCAGCTCCTCCAGAGAGACGGCGCAGTCCTGGGTCAGCCGGGTGACGCGGCCGTTCTCTGCCCGGAACAGGGCGTGGTAGATCTGCTGCCGCCGGGCGTCCATGGCGCCGATGACGAGTCCCTGGAAGTCCGCGGCGGTGCGGGCCATGGCTGCCAGCGTGGACACGCCGCAGCAGGGAAGCTCCCTGGCCCAGGCCAGCCCCTTGGCCGCCGATACGCCGATGCGCAGACCCGTAAAGCTGCCGGGGCCGTTGGTCACGGCGATGAGCCCTATATCGTCCAGCGTCAGTCCCGCCGCCTGCAGCATCCCGTCGAGGAGGGGCATCAGCGTCACGCTGTGGGTCAGCCCCCGGTTCTGATAGGCGGAGGCCAGCACCGTGCCGTTTTCCGTCACGGCGGCGGACACGCTCTTGGCCGATGTCTCCAGTGCCAGTATCTTCACAGACCCTCGCCTCCCGTGATGGTGATGATGCGGTCGTTCTCGCCGTCTCCCCGGGCAATGTCCACAAGGACGGCGTCCTCCGGCAGCGCGCCGGATACCTGCTCCGACCACTCCACGGCGCACACGCCGCCCCGGGTCAGATAATCCTCCCAGCCGATGTCGAACAGCTCGTCCTCGCCGCCCAGCCGGTACATATCAAAGCTGTCTCTTATACACATCTCCGAGCCCACGAGAC
>URVR01000157.1 GCA_900551355.1 uncultured Eubacteriales bacterium
ATACGAGATTCCTCTACGTCTCGTGGGCTCGGAGATGTGTATAAGAGACAGAAGAGATAGTACATACAGGGTCACGACTCCTTTTCCGATAAGGGTTTTTGCGGCAGCAGGGCGGCGACGGCCGTGCCGGTCAGCAGGCCCAGCCAGCCGAACAGCAGCCCCGGCTCCAGCCACGGAAGGCCGGTGACAAAGGAGAGCAGCGTCAGGTTTTCCGTGGAGAAGGCCAGCAAATTGATGAGACTGACCGCCAGAAACGCGGCGGGCAGGATGAACAGCAGGCCCCGGCAGGGCTGCCCGCCGCCCAGCAGCAGCCGCAGCGCCAGCAGCGTAAGGAACGGCGCCACCGGCACCGCCCACAGGGAGCGGAAGTCGGCCAGACAGATGCGGGTCATAAAGAACAGATATTGCAGCATGGGTGCCTCCTTTTCTCATCGTTGTTTTTTAGGTGTTCCGCGTGTCTGCCTCCGGCGGCAAATACGCGCAGTGCGGAAAAGGGCAGGGCTTTGCCCTGCCCTTTCGGGTTCAGAATTCCGGTGCGTCCGGCGTCTTATGGTACAGCAGGGGCTTGCCCTCCGCATCCACCAGCAGTGTCAGCCCGCCGGAATTGCCCACGGCGTGGTAGAGGTACTGTACGCCGGTCTGGGTATCCACCAGCACCTCGCTGCTGCTGATGAAGCCGCTCTCCTCCATGACCTTGATAAAGCGCTGCTCTTTCTTGGCCATGGCGTTACTTGCTCTCGCCGTCCAGCAGCGCCTTGGTGCTGGCGGCCAGACCGGCCAGCCCCTGAATCTCGCTGGGAATGATGATCTTCGTGGCCTTGCCGTCGGCCACCTTCTCCAGCGCCTCCAGCGCCTTGAGCTTGATGACCTGATCGTTGGGGGCGTTCTCGTTCAGCAGCCGCATGGAGTCGGCCATGGCCTGCTGCACCTTCAGGATGGACTGGGCCTCGGCCTCGGCGGCCATGATCTTGGCCTGCTTGGCGGCGTCAGCCTGCAGCAGCACGGACTGCTTCTCGCCCTCGGCGATCAGCACCTTGCTGGCCTTTTCGCCCTCGGCCTGCAGGATGGACTCGCGGCGCTCGCGCTCGGCCTTCATCTGCTTTTCCATGGCGTTCTGGATCTCGCGGGGCGGCAGGATGTTCTTCAGCTCCACGCGGTTGACCTTGATGCCCCAGGGGTCGGTGGCTTCGTCCAGAATGGAGCGCATCTTGGCGTTGATGGTGTCGCGGCTGGTGAGGGACTGGTCCAGCTCCAGCTCGCCGATGATGTTGCGCAGGGTGGTGGCCGTCAGGTTCTCGATGGCGGACATGGGATACTCCACGCCGTAGGTGTACAGCTTGGGATCGGTGATCTGGAAGTAGATGACGGTGTCGATCTGCATGGTGACGTTATCCTTGGTGATGACCGGCTGGGGATCGAAGTCCGCCACCTGCTCCTTGAGGCTGACCTTCTTCACCACCCGCTCGATGAACGGCAGCTTGAAGTGCAGGCCAACGCCCCAGACGCTGTGGAACGCGCCGAGGCGCTCCACCACGTAGGCCTTGGACTGCTGGACGACGTTGATGCAGCTGACGACCACCACCAGGACGAGAACGACCAGAATGATGATGGCGATGGTTCCGGGCATGTTGTACGGCATGTGCTTTTCCTCCTTATTCTTTCTCCGTGTTGTTGTGCTGCTTTTCCTTTTTGTGCTTGCGGGTCAGATGGACGATGCGTGTGACGACAAAGGCGAGGACCACCAGCAGGCCTTTGATGAAGTACGGCATTTACATCTCCTTTTCCACGTACAGCTTGACGCCCTCCATACGCACGACACGCACCATGGCGTCAGGCTCGATGATCTCTCCTGTGCTGCTGCGGGCAGACCAGGTCTTACCATCTATGTAGACGGCGCCGGTGGGCACATCGTTGTCGATGCGCTCCGTGACCCGGGCCGAGCCGCCCAGAACACGGTCGGCATTGGTGGGCTTGATGTCCTTTTTCATCAGCTTCGTCACCAGCGGGCGGGTGGCCGCCAGCGTGGCGATAGACACCACAAAGAACAGGGCGATCTGCAGCCAGATGGGGCCGTTGCAGATGGCCGCGATGAGCGCCGCCACACTGCCCAGCACGAACCAGATGGACGTCAGCCCCGCCGTGGCCGCCTCGGCCACGCCGAAGATGACGATGGCGGCGATCCAGATAATGGTAGACATATCCGTGCTTCCTCCTTTCAGGCACAGGCCGATGAGGCCGCTGAGGGCGCCTACGCCCAGCAGCACACCCCCGGCCATCCACTTGTTTTTCGGGGACAGGTTGGTGAGGAACGCGGAAAACGCATTATGCAGGCTCTCCCGGGGGAGGGGCTGCTCCGCCGCGGCAGGCAGCTCCGGCGCGTCCGGCGCGGCGGACGGGGCCGGGGCCGGCGCCTCCTGGGCGAACATGTCGGCGATGGAGACCTGATAGCGGTTGCAGATATAGAGTATCTTCTCGATCTCCGGGTAGCCCCGGCCGGACTCCCATTTGCTCACCGCCTGGCGGGAGACCTGCAGCTGCTCGGCAAACTGCTCCTGGGTCAGGCCGCTGCGGCGGCGCACTGCCGACAGCTGTTCTCCGAATGACATAGGCTCGTTCCTCCGTTCCTCTTGCCGACAGTGTAGCACTTCCGCCGGTTTTGTCTATCACCTTGAAGTTGCGCCGACCGATTTTTTGCCGGGAGCCGCGCAACCTGAGGTTTACATTTCCTATTATAGCCGATTTCCGCCGAAAATGCCATAGGATTTTTGCGGGTTGCGCGGCGGGCAAAAGTCGGGTATACTGGTGGGTACGAAATTGAACGAGCGAGGTGCGCCGTCTATGGTGACATATATGATCCCCTGCCTGCTGGGGTTGGAAAAGCTGGTGGCCGACGAGGTAAAGCGGCTGGGACTGCAGGACGTGCAGGCAGAAAACGGGCGCATCATGTGCCGCGGTACGCCGGCGGACTGTGCCAGGCTCAACATCAATCTGCGCTGCGGCGCACGGGTGATGCTGGTGCTGGGGCAGTTCCCCGCCCGCAGCTTCGAGGAGCTGTTTCAGGGCGTGCGGGCCATCCCGTGGGAGGACTATCTGCCCCGGGACGCGGCGTTCCCGGTAAAGGGCTACGCCATCTCCTCCCAGCTCCACGCGGTATCCGCCTGCCAGAGCATCATCAAAAAGGCCATGGTGGAGCGGATGAAGACCGCCTACGGGCTGGAGCAGTTCCCGGAGACGGGCGTGAAGTATCAGGTGCGGTTCTCCATATTCAAGGACGAGGCCGCCATCTGTCTGGACACCTCCGGCGAGGGGCTGTACAAGCGGGGCTACCGGGCCGTGGGCGTGGAGGCGCCGCTGCGGGAGACGCTGGCGGCGGCGCTGGTGACCCTCAGCCGCTACCGGGGGCGGGACCCGTTCTGCGACCCGTTCTGCGGCAGCGGCACCATTCCCATCGAGGCGGCGCTGATCGCCAAGAACCGGGCACCGGGGCTTGACCGGCG
>URVR01000158.1 GCA_900551355.1 uncultured Eubacteriales bacterium
ACGTCTCGTGGGCTCGGAGATGTGTATAAGAGACAGGCGCACACCCCCTCGATTTTGACCTCTCCCGTGCCTGAAACACCCCTCAAACACCCCATTTACAGGTCAAATTTTTGCCTGATGCGCATCGCCACCAACCCAGCAATCCCTTGCGCCGCAATGGCTTCAAGTCATTGCCGACAGGGACTCTCTGGACTGGAAAGACTATGACGCGGACACCATCTGCCAGCGGGTGACCAGCCGGGTGCAGCAGGGCAGCATCGTGCTGTTCCACAACGCCGCCCTGCACACGCCGGAGGCCCTGCCCGCCATTCTCACCTGCCTCATCAATGACGGCTACACTGTGGTACCCATCAGCCAGCTCATCCTCCCCCAGCCCTATACCATCGATCACACGGGGCGGCAGTTCGCGGCGGAGGCAGCGGCGTCAGAATGAGCAAAAGCATCTGAAGCTTTTATAACTTTTAAAGCTCATGCTATGCTGACAGCATCTCCCTATACCATACCAAGAACCGCTATGGAACTACAACATCTCCCATTCGCACATTATCTCCCATTCGCACATTGACAATTGCCGCGCGCCCGCCTATACTGTCGGTCGGATTTATGAGATCTCGAACCGTCATACACAGGAGATGTATACAAATGGACTACTATCTTTTGACCGATCTGGCTGCCACCATGGGCTATCACCTGGCCATGTCCGGCGCGGAGACCTTCCGCGTGGAGGACACTATCCACCGCATCCTGCGGGCCTACGGCGTGGAGTGTGAGGTGTTCGCCATCCCCAACTGCGTATCCGTCAGTCTGGAGGCAGCCAACGGCAAGCCGCTGATGCTCATGCGGCGCATCGGGTTCCACGGGAACGATCTGGAAAAGCTGGAAAAGCTCAACGAGCTGAGCCGCCGCATCTGCACGGAGAAGCCGGAGGTGGATGAGGCGATGGCCTGGCTGCGCCAGACGCTGGCGGCCTGCCGGGTATACCGCACGGGCGTGTTCTATCTGGGCAACGTGCTGGTGGGACTGGGCTTCTGCCTGGTGTTCGGCGGCACACTGCGGGACTGCCTCTGGGCGGGCGTGATGGGGCTCATCATCGGTCTGGTGACGCGCTTCATGGACAGACAGGAGGCCAACCCGTTCTTCAGCACCATACTGGCCTCGTGCCTGATGGCGCTGCCGGCCTACGCCGCGGCGGGACTGGGCTGGCTGAGCAATCCTGACGCGGCCATCATCGGCGCCCTGATGATCCTGGTGCCGGGCCTGCTCATCACCAACTCCATGCGGGACATCATCTATGGCGACACAAACTCCGGCATCTTCCGCATCGTGCAGGTGGTGCTGAGCGCGCTGGCCATTGCGCTGGGCACGGCGGCGGCATGGCACCTGACTGCCGGGCTGTACGGTCTGACCGGCTCCGCCGCCGTGAGCTGGCCGGCATGGGCGCAGGCCATCGCGGTATTCGTGGGCTGCTGCGGCTTCTGCATTCTGTTCAATGTACACGGACAGGGCATGGTGCTGTGTGTGGCCGGCGGCGTAGCGGCGTGGATGCTCTATCTGCTGTTCGGCAGGCTGGGATGCGATGTGTACGCGGCCAACCTGTTCGCCGCCGTGTTCGCGGCACTGTATGCCGAGGTGATGGCGCGGGTGCGCAAGTGTCCGGCCATGCCCTATCTCGTCATCGCCACGCTGCCCATGCTGCCAGGCGCAGGGGTGTATTACACCATGAGTATGGGACTGGAGGGCAAGATGATGGACGCCGTGGGCAAGGGGCTGGAGACGGTGGGCGTCGCCGGCTCCCTGGCCGTGGGCATCCTGCTGGTATCCACGCTGTTCCGCCTGGTGAACCGGCGGAAGGCGTAAGCTCCGGCAAAAGCGTTTGCCGGGACAGGCCCTCTTGCATTTTCCACCGGAGTTGGTGTATGCTGTGGGTGGACAAGCACGCCGGGCGGACGGTCCGCCCGGCGTTTCTGACGACAAAGGAGATCTGCCATGCTTCATCCCAATATTCTCAAGGTTGAAACGGCGGCCGACGCCGCCCGTCTGGCCGCCGACCGCTTTCAGGAGCTGATCTGCGTCAAGCCCGCCTGTGTGCTGGGTCTGGCCACCGGCTCCACCCCCGTCCCCCTGTACCGGGAGCTGATTGTCCGGGAAAGAGCGGGACTTATCGACTTCTCCCGAGTGCGCTCCGTAAATCTGGACGAGTACAAGGGGCTGGCTCCCGGCCATCCCCAGAGCTACCGCCGCTTTATGCAGGAGAATCTGTTCGACCACATCTCCATCCGCCCGGAGAACACCTATGTGCCCGACGGACTGACCACGGATGTGACCGCCATGTGCACGGCCTATGAACAAACCATCGAGGAGCTGGGCGGCGTGGATCTGCAGCTGCTGGGACTGGGCCATGACGGCCACATCGGCTTCAACGAGCCGTGCGACCACTTCCCCGTCCGCACCCACGAGGTGGCGCTGACGGAATCCACGCGGCAGGCCAACGCCCGGTTCTTTGCCAGTGAGGTGGAGGTGCCCGCCGCCGCCTATACCATGGGCGTGGGCACGGTGATGGCCGCCCGCAGGGTGCTGATGATCGTCACCGGCGCCGACAAGACGGAGGTTCTGCGCAGGGCGTTTTTCGGCCCCGTCACCCCGTGGGTGCCCGCCTCCATCCTGCAGTTCCATCCGGACGTGACGCTGATCTGCGACCGTGCCGCATGGGACGGCGCAGCCGGAGGGGAGCGGTGAACGTGGAGCATCTGGGCATTTCCTTCCATATGGAAAACAGGCCCGCGCTGGACAGCGGCTTCATCCCCTTTGCCCCGTGGCAGGCGGCCTATCTGGCGGAGGCACATCGCCCCGTCCGCATCGCCGTGGAGCGGCAGGACGGACAGACGGCGGTGTTCGACACCCGCCTGCGGGACGAGCCGTACCGCGCCGCTGACCTGCGGTTTCTGGAGCGCACCGTCAAGCTGCTGCTGTGGTGCGTGGGCGGCTGGCGCGTCCGCATCTGCGGCTGCGATGAACTGACGCAGGAACTGGCGCGCATCTACTCCCCCGCGGGGATACGCGCCTTCGATGCGGACTTTATGGAGACGGTGTTCCGGCGTCCCTTTGTGCTGGAGGCCGTGTCCGGCGCCGAACTCCCCGCGCCCCGCGGCGGCGCCCGCCGGATCGGCGGGCATTGGAACGGCTGCCGCATCGGCTTCGACGCCGGCGGCTCTGACCGGAAGGTCTCTGCCGTCATCGACGGTGAGACGGTGTATTCCGAGGAGGTGGTCTGGCACCCCAAGACTCAGACGGATCCCCGGTATCATTACGAGGGCATCCTCAGCGCCTTCCGCGCGGCGGCATCGAAAATGCCCCGGGTGGACGGCATCGGCGTATCCTCCGCCGGCGTGTTCGTCGGCAACGCGCCTATGGTATCCTCCCTGTTTATCCCTGTCTCTTATACACATCTCCGAGCCCACGAGACGTAGAGGAATCT
>URVR01000159.1 GCA_900551355.1 uncultured Eubacteriales bacterium
ATACATTGCGCAGCTGCCGGGAATTTATGGCGGTACCGGCCTCCGCGGCTCCCACGCCGGGAGGAGGCGGCGCGGCGGCGCTGACTGCCGCCATCGGCACGGCGCTGGGCGGCATGGTGGCGGCGCTGACCGTGGGAAAGCCGCGCTACGCGGCGGTGGAGACGGAGCTGCGGTCTGTCATGGCGGACTGCGACACCCTGCGGCAGCAGCTTTTGGCGCAGGTGCAGGCCGACGCGGAGGGCTTCCTCCCGCTGGCGGCGGTGTACGCTCTGCCCAAGGACGATCCTACCCGGCCGGAAAAGCTGGCGGCGGCGTCTGCGGACGCCTGCAAAACGCCGCTTCATATCATGGAGCTGTGCTGCCGGGCGCTGGACGCCATGGCGGTGCTGGCGGAGAAGGGATCCCGTCTGGCGGTATCCGACGCCGGATGCGGTGCGGCCATTCTGGGCGGCGCCCTGCGTGCGGCGTCCCTGAACGTACTGGTGAACACGAAGGCCATGGGCGCGGCGGGCGCACCGCTGAATGAACGGTGCCTTGCCCTGCTGCACCGTGGCGAAACGGCTGCTGACGCCGTATTTGCGCAGGTAAAGCACGACCTGCTGTAAGGAGGGACAGCCTATGGCAAAACTGCTGACGGGAAAGGAAGCGGCGGCATCCCTGACCGCGGAGCTGCGGGAGCGGGCGGCGGCGCTGGACCGGCGGGGCGTGACGCCCCGGCTGGTGATCCTGCGCTGCGGCGCGGATGAAGCCGACGGCGCGTACCTGCGGGGCGCATTAAAGCGGGGCACGCTGTGCGGCGTGGACGTGGAGGTCCGCGCCCTGCCGGGGAACGTGCCGCCGCAGGCGCTGCTGGCTGCCATCGACGCCGTCAACGGCGATGCATCCGTCCACGGGTGCCTGCTGCTGCGGCCCCTGCCGTCCCACCTGCGGGAGGCGGAGGCGGCGATCTGCAGCAGGCTCCTGCCGGAAAAGGACGTGGACGGCATGACGGATGCGTCTGCCGCGGCTGTGTATCTGGGCCGCGCGGAGGGCTTTGCTCCCTGCACGGCGGAGGCGGTGACGGTGCTGCTGGATCACTACGGCATCGACTGCGCCGGGAAGCGGGCGGTGGTCATCGGGCGCTCTCCGGTGGTGGGTCGGCCCGCGGCCATGCTGCTGCTGGCGCGGAACGCCACGGTGACGGTGTGCCACACCAGAACCGCCGATCTGCCCGCCGTCACCCGTGAGGCGGACATCCTCGTAACGGCGGCGGGTGCGGCGGGGAGCCTGACGGCGGCCCATGTCCGGCCCGGCCAGACGATCATCGACGTGTCCGCCAACTGGGACGCGGCGAAAAACACCATCGTGGGCGACGCGGACGAGAGCGCCGCGTCCGTTGTGGACGCCATCACCCCGGTGCCCGGCGGCGTGGGCGCGGTGACGTCCACCGTGCTGATGGCTCATGTGATCCGGGCGGCGGAGCGTGCCGCGGAGGGAGGATGCCTGTGAATCTGTTTACCCCGGCGGAGACGGCGGCCAATTATGCCGCGGCCGGCGCGGTCAAAACCCGTCAGCCCTTTTTGAAGCTGCTGCTTCTCAGCCTACTGGCGGGCATGCTCATCGGTTTTCCCGTCTGCGTGACGAATATGGCCTGCTATGGGCTGGAAAACCCAAGCCTGGTGCGCATCACGGCAGGCGTGCTGTTCGCCTTCGGACTGGGCACGGTGGTGCTGTCCGGCGCGGAGCTGTTCACCGGCAACACGCTCATTATCATCAGTGTGCTGGACAGGAAAGCCACGGTGGGCGGCATGCTGCGCAGCTGGGCTGTCGTGTATGCCGGCAATTTCCTCGGCTCCCTGCTGGTGGCCGGGATCTGCGCCCGCTTCGGCTGGCTGGGCAGCGGCGGACTGGCCGCGTTTTCCCTGCGGCTGGCGGTGACGAAAATGACCATGCCCTTTGAAAACGCCTTTTTCATGGGTGTGCTGTGCAACATACTGGTGACGCTGGCGGTGCTGCTGAGCCTGTCCGCCAAGGACGTGACAGGCCGGTTCCTGGGTGCGTGGGTGCCGGTGATGTTCTTTGTGGTGGCGGGCTTCAGCCACTCCATCGCGGACATGACCTACTGCGCACTGGGACTGTTCGGCAGGGCCGTGCCCGCCGCCGCGCAGGCGGCATCGCAGATGGGCGTCGATCTGACGGCTCTGACCTGGGGCCGGTATTTCCTGGGCAATCTGCTGCCGGTGACGCTGGGCAACCTGCTGGGCGGCCTGCTGGTGGGCACCGGCGCGTGGTACTGCTTCCTGCGCCGCAGCAGGCAGGCGTGATACATAGATATCGGAGGACATATGAATCTGTTTTTGAAACTGGCCTATCTGTTTTTCATCGGCTCCGTGCTGGGCTGGGTGCTGGAGCTGTTTTACCGCCGCTTTATCTCCAGCGCCAATCCGGAGCGCAAGTGGATCAACCCCGGCTTCTGCGTGGGTCCCTATGTGCCGCTGTACGGCTCCGGCCTGTGTATCCTGTACCTGCTGGCGTCCTTCGGGGACACCCACGGCACGGACACCGCCGGCGGCCGGGTGCTGCTCATCGCCGGCATGGCCCTGAGCATGACGGCTATCGAGTATATCGCCGGCCTCATGTCGCTGAAGCTCATGCACGTCCGGCTGTGGGATTACAGCAACCAGTGGGGCAACATCCAGGGCCTGATCTGCCCGCAGTTCTCGCTGATCTGGGCGGCGGCCAGCGCGGGCTACTACTATCTGGTGCATCCCCATATCCTCGACGCCCTGAAGTGGCTCTCAGAGAATCTGGCGTTCTCCTTTGTGATCGGCTTCTTCTTCGGCGTGTTCACCATCGACGTGGTGTACTCCGCCCACCTGCTGTCCCGCATCCGCCAGTTTGCCAAGGAGAACGAGGTGGACATCAAGCTCGAACGGCTCAAGTCCCATATCCGCAGCCGTCAGGACGAGCAGCGCGAGAAGGCCAACTTCCTCTTTGCGTTCCGCTCCAGCCATTCCCTGGCTGAACACCTGCGGGAGGCGCAGGAGGCATGGGAGGAGCGGCACAAGGCGGAGAAGAAGTGACCATCGCCCCGCAGCCAATATGAAAACCGCAAAAGCATTTGTATAGGAGGACTGTAAAGTGAGAGACATTCACAGCAAAAAGCCAGAGGAGTGCCAGTATTCCTTCACCCAGCACAAGACCTGCGAGTTCTTCCCCTGCCATAAGACGGAGCATCCGGAGGATTTTAACTGCCTGTTCTGCTACTGCCCGCTGTATACGCTGGGCAGTCACTGCGGCGGGAACTTCGTCTATCTGGACAACGGCGTAAAGGACTGCTCCAACTGTCTGGTGCCCCACGGGCGGGGCAGCTACAGCTACATCATGAAGAAATATCCGG
This sequence comes from uncultured Eubacteriales bacterium, assembly GCA_900551355.1. Lineage (GTDB taxonomy): Bacteria > Bacillota > Clostridia > Oscillospirales > Oscillospiraceae > Vescimonas. Next base: position 3,380 of record URVR01000159.1, read on the forward strand.
AGCTGATGGAGCTGGCCAAGAAGAATCGGTGAAAATAAGAAAGACCTGTCTCTTATACACATCTGACGCTGCCGACGATCGCATAAGTGTAG
>URVR01000160.1 GCA_900551355.1 uncultured Eubacteriales bacterium
GCCGCCCTGCGGCAGGCCGTCAGCACCGCCGTGGACCGGCAGGGGCTGGTGGATTCCTGCCTGCTGGGCCACGGCAGCGCCGCCCAGCTTCCCGTCTCCCCGGCCAGCGAGTGGTATCCCGCCGCGCTGGAGACGGCCTACAGTCCCGCCCCCCTCTCTCAGCTGACGCAGAGCGCCGATGATACCGAAGCCGATGCAGACACCGCGTCTGCCGGTGCAGATACCGCGGGCCGGTACGCCGGCACGGCGGTGACGCTGCTGGTCAACCAGGAGAATGCCTTCAAGACCACCGCCGCCCAGGAGATCGCCGACTCTCTCAGCCGCGCCGGCCTGTCCGTCACGGTGGAGGCCGTGCCCTGGGAGACGTATCTCCAGCGTTTGCAGGACGGCAGCTTCGATCTGTACTACGGCGAGTGCCGCCTCACGGCGGACTGGGACATTCTGGAGCTGATCGGCACGGAGGGCAGCCTGAACTACGGCGGCTTCTCCGATGAGAAGACCGACGGCCTGCTGGCCGCCTGCCGCACGGCGGACGACGCCCGGCGCAGCGCCGCGCTGACCTCCCTGTGGGAGGATCTGCTGGCCAAGGCGCCCATCGCTCCCCTGTGCTTCAAGTCCGATTCCGTGGTGACCACCACCGGCCTGGTGGAGGGTCTGGCAGCCACGGAGACAGATCCCTTCTTCTCGCTGGCGCAGTGGACCGTCCATCTGGACGATCCCGCCAAGAGCAAGTGACCGTTGGTGCAATTTCCGCATTTTCCGGTTTAATTTCCGGTTTTCTTCCGGATCTGCTTCATGGAGGAATACATCATGAAGCAAAAAACAGCCCCTGCCGGCAGTCGGCAGAGGCTGTTTTTGTCTGATAAGCCGGCGGGTCTGTGCCCGCCTGTCAGGGATATCCGTAAAGCGGCGCCGGCCGTCTCAATACTGGCGGACGACAGCGGTGACCTTGCCCAGAATGGAGGCCTCACGCCCGTCGATGGGGCTGTACGCCTCGTTCTCCGGCAGGAGCCACACCTCGCCGTTGCGGCGGCTGAGCCGCTTCACCGTGGCTTCGTCCCCCAGCAGGGCCACCACGATCTCGCCGTTGTGGGCCACCGGCTGCTGGTGCACCACCACCAGATCGCCGGGCAGGATGCCGGCGTTCAGCATGGACTCGCCCCGGACGCGCAGGGCAAAATATTCCCCTTCCCGTCCGTTGGTGTCAAAGGTCAGATAGTCCTCGATGCACTCCTGTGCCAGAATGGGCGAGCCGGCGGCCACCGTGCCCACGATGGGCACACGGCCCGCGGGCACCTCCGGCTCCGGCGCGGGGGCCGGTGCGGCAGGCGCGGTGGAGGATGCGCCGTCCAGCGGCGCCAGCGTCAGGGCACGGCCCTTGCCGGCGCCCTTGGTCAGGACGCCCAGCTCCTCCATGTGTTTGAGGTGAAAGTGTACGGTGGACGGAGAGCGCAGGCCCACGGCCTCGCCGATCTCCCGCACGGAGGGGGGATACCCCTGCTGCCGCGTGGTCTCCGCGATGTAATCGTAGATCTTTTGCTGCATCTTCGTCAGCTTTGCCATGTGGTCGCCCCTTTCTTCCGCCGCAAATCCGGTAGGTTCTGTTGTATTGTACCACACCGTCTCCCGGATTGCAACATTTGTTCTATCATTTTTCCGGGAAAAAGCGCAAAAAATCCGCAATGCCCCCTTGCATTGCCGGTTGCCTTGTGGTAAAATCGTTTGTACTGTGAATCGTGTGCCCTGCGGCACGGAATATATGTGGAGGTTCCCGCTATGATGATTTTTGTTACCATTCTGCAGCTGCTGGCTGCTTTGATCCTGATCGCCATCGTGCTGTTCCAGTCCGGCAAGAGCCAGGGCCTGTCCGGCACCATCGGCGGCATCGCTGACAGCTACATGGCCAAGTCCAAGGCCAAGAGCCTCGACGCCAAGCTGGCCAGGGCCACCAAGTGGGTGGGTGCCATCTTTGTGGTGCTGACGCTGGTCATCAACTGCATGCTGGCCGCCGGTGTGTAAGGAAAAGGAAAGAGGCACTTTAAAACCTGTCCAAGGCGTTGCCTTGGACAGGTTTTTTATATACTGCGTAAAAGAGATGTCAAAAGCTTTTGAGTATCTCCGGAAAGTTCCCCTTCAAGAAATGTCTGTACTCCGGGTATTCGGAAGCCCCTGCATACTCGTCCGCGATGGTCTTTTCATTCCATTTACGCATCTCTTCCGGCATTTCCTCATACCTGAGGATCGTTAGCAAGCCCTCGCGTTCCGCCCGCAAGATTGCTTCATAGGCATCCGGAACAAACTCCGCACCCGCTATATTCACCGGCTTACTGCTGGCGATGGCGTCCGGTATCTGAAGTGCGAAGTCGGAAGGCAAGACCGTCTCGGCAAAATAAATATATCCAGAAACTCCCTTATATGTGCTTGCCAGCGCATTCGGATAATACTCCTCCAGCCGCTGCCTCCCGTCTTTATCGAAACCATACGGGCCCCATTTCTGGTATTTCCCCTTATGCACAAAACCTGTCTCTCGGCAATACTTCTCAACGGAATTGCTTAAATAGACCAGCACATTCTCTCTTTTGGTGGAAAAATAGATCAGCGGCAGGCCGTGATTAGAAATGTGCGGTTCCAGCCGCGTAATACCGCCGATCGATGATGCGTGATAATACATTTTGCTCCTCCTGCACCTCATGCCCGCTGCACCCTGCGCATTTTCAGGGCAGAGGCTGGCGCCAGTCGCTTTGCCCGCGCCCATTCTATCATACAATACCCGCAAGCGCAAGAACAGACCCGCTTTGTGGTGCGGCACTTAGCCGCCGGTGTGTAAGGAAAAGGAAACAAAAGGGAGTCCCGAAGCTGTGCTTCGGGGCTCCCTTTTATCGTTCCGCTACGAAGCCCGGCGGTAGGTGACGCCCGGCTCCGGCGTAACGCCCTTGCGCGCCAGCAGCTCGGAGACCGTGACGAATACATACCCCTGCTCCTGCAGATGGGGCACGGCGCGGAGCACCGCGTCCACCGTGTTCTGGTACCGGTCGTGGAGCAGGATGATGTCGCCGTCGGATGCCTGCCGGTAGATGATGTCCACGATCCTGTCGGCGTCCTTGCTTTTCCAGTCCTCCGTGTCCACCGACCAGTTCACCAGCGGCACCGTCAGGCTCTCCGCCTCCCGGTCGGAGCACAGGCCGTAGGGCGGGCGCACCCAGTACTCCCCCGCCCCCAGCAGCTCCTGCAGCAGATCGTCGTTCTTCTGTAGGTCGGCCAGCGCCTGGGCGCAGGTCAGACTGTCCAGCTGGGCGTGGTCATAGGAGTGGTTGCCCACCTGATGACCCTCGGCGGCGATGCGCTGGACGATGTCCGGGTCCTTCACGGTCTGGCAGCCCACCACAAAGAAGGTGGCCCGGGCGCCGTACTCCGCCAGACCGTCCAGCAGGCGGGGCGTGCAGCGGGGC
>URVR01000161.1 GCA_900551355.1 uncultured Eubacteriales bacterium
GAGATTCCTCTACGTCTCGTGGGCTCGGAGATGTGTATAAGAGACAGGTGTACCAGTGGGCGGTGCCTGCCGCGCTGGCAAAGCAGATCCCCAACGCGCTGTGGGGCGTGGGCACCATGACCATGGACATCTACAGCGGCAGCGACTATGTGGGCAGCGTGCAGGCGTCGTTCACCGCCTATGTGCCGGAGTCCATGCGGCCCACGGCCACGCTGCAGGTGACGGTGGTCAACGACAACACGGCGGTGCAGGGCTGGGGCCTGTGCGTGCAGGGGCTGAGCCGCCTGCAGTATACGGTGAAGGCCGCCGGTACCGGCGGCGCGACGGTGCAGGAGTGCCGGTTCAGCTTTGCGGGTCAGACGGTGACGGGAAGCTCCGGCACCACGGCGCTCATCGGCAGCGCAGGCTCCCTGAAGCCGTCGGTGACGGTGACGGACAGCCGGGGACGGTCAGCCACGGTGACGGGCAGCGCCGTGAAGGTGTACGCCTACCACCAGCCGGTGATCTCGGCCAGCGCCGTGACGCGGTGCGATGCGGACGGCACCGCCGCAGACAGCGGCGCGTACCTGAAGGTGCAGTGTACGGCGTCCTGCGCCGCCGTGGAGAACCGGAACGCCGTGCAGGTGCGGGCGCGCTACCGCCCCATGGGCGGCAGCTGGAGCGGCTATACGACCCTGACCAGCGGGGCGGAGAGGCTGCTGGGCGGCGGTCTGGCGGCTGCGGCGTCCTATGAGGTGGAGCTGTCCGCCGTGGATACGGTGGGCAGCGTGCGGACGGTGCGGTATACGGCGGCCACGTCCCAGGTGACGCTGCACCTGCGCAGCGGCGGCAAGGGCGCGGCCTTCGGCAAGTACAGCCAGCAGGAGGCGCTGGAGTGCGCGTGGCCGGCGGTGTTCTATGGCGGCGCGGAGGTGGCCGGAGAGCTGACGCTGGGCGGCAGGGCGCTGGCGGACGTGCTGTGGCCGGTGGGCTGCGTGCGGCTGACGGCGGAGGCCGTGCCGCCCCTGCCGTCCCCGGAGACGGCGGTATGGGAGAGCGTGGACACCGGCATCGAGGGGCTGTACGCCTGGCGCAGGACCACATGAGGAGAAAGGACGGAACGAATGGCATCGACGTATAAAATGGTGGCATACGGCTCGCAGGGCGACGCGGTGCGCCAGCTGCAGAGCGAGCTGAACAAGCACGGCTATCAGCTGGACGAGGACGGCATGTTCGGCAGTAAGACAAAGGCCGCCGTGCGGGATTATCAGAAGAAGAACAGTCTGCGCCTGGACGGTATCGCCGGGGATGAGACGTGGGGCAGCCTGCTGTCCTCCCCCGCTGCGGCGGCGGAGGAGACGGTGTCCGTGCCCGCGGCCAGACCGTCGGCCAAGACGGCTCAGGCACTGGCCGGGCTGGAGCAGGGCTATACGCCCTCGGAGGATGTGACGGCGGCGCAGGCCTACCGCGACAGCGTGGCGGCGCTGCGGCCCGACGCCTACGCCTCCGCCTACGAGCAGCAGCTGGCGGCGCTGTATCAGGAGCTGGCGGGGCGGCAGCCGTTTTCCTACGATCCGGAGACGGACGGCGCCTTTGCCCGGTACGCCCGGCTGTATCAGCAGAAGGGGCGCGCCGCCATGGAGGATACCGTGGGACAGGCGGCGGCGCTCACCGGCGGGTACGGTTCCAGCTATGCGGAGCACGCGGGCCAGCAGGCCTACGGACAGTACATGCAGGAGCTGATGGCGCTGCTGCCCCAGTTCCAGGAGCAGGCGCGGGAGGCCTACGACCAGGAGGGGCAGGCGCTGCGGGAGCGGTACGACCTGCTGGATAAGCAGGAGAAGGCGGACTATGACCGCTGGCAGGACGGCATGTCCGAATGGGAAAAGCAGCTGTCACTGGCGCAGGAGCAGTACGACAGCGCCAGCCAGCAGGACCGGAAGCTGTACGAGACGCTGCTGGATCACTACCGCAGCATGGCCCAGCAGGAGCAGAAGCTGGCTGCCTCCGGCGCGGCGGTGGACAGCGGCGAGACGGCTGCCTCCGGCGGCGAGTCTCTCAGCTCTACGGCGGCGGACAGCCTGTACCGGGCCATGGGAAACTATCTCAAGAAGGGCAGGACCCAGGAGGCGGCGGCGCTGCTGGCGCAGTACAGGAGCCGCATGACGCCGGCGCAGAAAAAGAGCTTTTCCGGGCTGTTCGGCAGCTACGGGCAGACGGCGGCACTGTGACCGACGGGGAAAAACAGTTGCATTTGCGGGCGGGGTATGGTAACATAGCCTCGGCGCAAGGGTGCGGGACGGCGAGCGCGCTGTCCCGCATTTTTTTGATAGACGCCCCTGAAAGGAGAACAAAATGGAGAAAAAGGGACATTTTCTGCGTAAGACAGCGGGCCTGCTGGCCCTGGTGATGGTACTGGCGATGTGTGCGGCGGGCTGCGGCCAGCAGCCGGTACAGCCGGATACGCCGGATCCGGACGGCACGGATGCGGAGAAGCCCACGGACATCGTGCTGATCCAGCCGGACGACGTGGAGGTACCGGTGGACTTCGAGACGGCGCAGAAGGCCTGGCCCGATGCCTACGCCTACATCAAGATCCCCGGCGCCAGCAACATGGCCATCCGGGAGGGCAACTTCCTGGTGCAGCGGCCCGGTGACGACGACTACTATCTGTACCGCGATCTGGACGGCAAGACCAATCAGGCCGGCACGCTGTACACCCAGGCCAGCTTCAACCGCCCGGACATGAGCGACCCCGTGACGGTGATCTACGGCCACAACATGCGCAACGGCACCATGCTGGGCGGCCTGCGGAACTACGCCAACGCCATGAGCTTCGGTGACGACACCGTGGTGGAGATCTATCAGCAGGGACGGAAGATGACATACCGCATTTTCGCGGCCATCCCCTACGACGACACCAACATCATGTATTATCATGATTTCACGGATGAGCAGGTGTTCACCGACTTCTTCGCAGCACTGGGCAAGGCGGCCAAGGACAAGAATTATGTGGGCACCGACCATATGAACGGCTTCTGCCCCGCGGTGGGCAGCGTGCATGTGAACAGCAGCGATCTGCCTGAGGCGGGGGATAAGGTCATCATCCTGTCCACCTGCGTGGGCGACGACGTGCACCGCTATCTGATGATGGCCAAGCTGGTGGAGGACTCCGCCGAGCCGCTGAAGATGACCCGGGAGGAGGCCGAGAAGGCCGGGCTGACCGACAAGATCATCGGCGTGGAGAAGGCCATCGACGACACGGCGGGCAACGGCAGCGCCGATGCGTCCGGGACGGACGGCACCAAGACCGACACCACTAAAACGGACAGCACCAAGACCGACACCACCAAGAAGGACAACTGAATGAAAAGCGCCTCTCCCGCCATGGCGGGAGAGGCGCTTTTGCATGTGCTACAGAGCTGTCTCTTATACACATCTCCGAGCCCACGAGACGTAGAGGAATCT
>URVR01000162.1 GCA_900551355.1 uncultured Eubacteriales bacterium
CGAGATCTACACTTATGCGATCGGCGGCAGCGTCAGATGTGTATAAGAGACAGGGATACCCTCTCCCGCTGCCACGTCATCGTATTCGGCCTCGGCGGCGTGGGGAGCTACGCCGCCGAGTGCCTGGCCCGCAGCGGCGTGGGCGAGCTGACGCTGGTGGATCAGGACACCCTGTCCCTCACCAACATCAACCGCCAGCTCTACGCCCTGCAATCCACCGTGGGCCAGCCCAAGGCGGAGATCGCGGCCCGGCGCTGCCTGGATATCAACCCCGGCCTGCGGGTACACCCCGTCTGCGCCACCTACGACGCCGCCCATCGCGATGACTTTTTCACCGCGCACTACGACTACATCGTGGATGCCATCGACCTGGTCAGCTGCAAGCTGGACCTCATCCAGCAGGCCCGCCTGCGCCGCATCCCCATCCTGACGGCGCTGGGCACCGGCAACAAGCTGGACCCCACGCTGCTGCAGGTGACGGACATCTCCAGAACCTCCGGCTGCCCGCTGGCCCGGGTCATGCGCAAGGAGCTGCGGGCACGGGACATCCATCACCTGAAGGTGGTGTTCAGCCCGGAGCAGCCCGCCGAGACCCAGCAGCTGGAAACGCCCCCTCCCGGACGGCGCTCCGTCCCCGCCAGTGTGGCGTGGGTCCCCGCCACTGCCGGACTGCTGATGGGCAGCGTGGTGGTCCGTGACCTTATCAACGGAGGAGGTCTGATCCCATGATCCTCACCGGCGCACTCATCAACGGCGCGGCCATCGTGGCCGGCGGTGTGGTGGGCACCTTCGGCGGCAAGCTGATGCCCCAGCGCATGAAGGAGACGGTACTGGCCGCCACGGCCCTTATCTCCATCGGCATCGGCGTGTCCGGCCTCGGCTCCAGCAACAACCAGCTCATCCCCATCCTGTCGCTGGTGCTGGGCACCATCATCGGCGAGCTGCTGAACATCGAAGCGGCGGTGGAGCGCCTGGGCAGCTGGCTCCAGAAGCGCTTCGGCGGCCTGGGCCGCATCACCGAGGGCTTCGTCACCGGCTCCCTGGTATTTGCCGTGGGCGCCATGGCCGTCATGGGCGCGCTGGACAGCGGCCTGAAAAACGACCATACCGTCCTGCTGGCCAAGTCCGTCATCGATGGTACGGCGGCCATCGCCTTCGCCGGCTCTCTGGGTATCGGCGTGGCCTTCTCCGGCGCCAGCGTCCTGCTGGTGGAGGGTCTGCTGGCTCTGCTGGCCTCTCTGGTGGCTCCCCTGCTCACCGGCGCGGTGCTGGCGGAGATCACGTTCACCGGCTCCCTGCTGATCATCGGCATCGGCCTGAACATCCTGGGGCTGACGAAGCTGCGCATCCTGAACATGATGCCCGCCGTCCTGTTCCCCATCCTGCTGTGCCGCTTCCTGTAAAAGCAAAAAAACACCGCACCCCACTGGGGTGCGGTGTTTTTTTGCTTATTTCCCGTACAGCAGATAGATGAGCCAGTTCAAAAACCGCGCCGGCAGCACCTTCGCCAGAAACGCGAAGAATTTGTAGTCGAACCGGATGGCGTACAGCGGATGGCGGCTGCCCTCCCGCAGCGCCACCTTGGCGATGTACCCGCCGGCCCTGGCGGGATCCATACCCGTCTCCTCGTCGTGCTCCATCCGGGCCACGGAACGGCCGATGCGCCCCTGATAGATGTCGTCCCCCTCGCCGATCTTCCGGCGCGCCGCCGTGAAGCCGGTGTGGATGTCGCCGGGCATGACGGCGCATACCGTCACACCAAAGGGCCGCAGCTCGTTGGCCAGCGCCATGGTGTAGGCGTTCACCGCCGCCTTGGTGGCGGAGTAGTACGTCTGGAACGGGATGGGCACCGGCGCCGCCACGGAGCTGAGGTTCACGATGCGCCCCCGGCCTGCCGCCCGCATGATGGGCACCACAGTCCGGTTCATATTCACCATCCCGAAGAAATTCACATCGAACAGTGCCTTGGCGTCCTCCGTATCGGTGAACTCCACCGCGCCGGAGATACCGAAGCCCGCGTTGTTCACCAGAATGTCGATGCGGCCCTCCCGGGCCATGACCTCCGCCACGGCGGCGCGGACCGTCTCCTCCTTCGTCACATCGGCGGCGATGTGGTGCAGTCCCTCCACGCCCTCGGCCCGCCGGGACAGCTCATACACCACGCAGCCCGCATCCTGCAGCGCCAGCGCGGCGGCCCGTCCGATGCCGGAGGTGCCGCCGGTGACCATGGCCACCTTCTTCTCAGACATGTGCCATCACCTCGCCGATAATATCCATGGCCTCGTCCAGCAGAGCCTCCGTATGGGTGGCCATATAGCTGGTACGCAGCAGTGCCTCGCCCTCCGGCGTAGCCGGCGGCAGCGTGGGGTTCACATACACGCCCCGGTCGTAGATCTCCGCCGCCGCCTGCAGCGTGCGGTACGTCTCATAGGTATAGATGGGAATGATGGGCGTGGGCGCCTCCAGCGCCGAGGGGCGGATGGTCAGTCCCCGCTCCGTCATGCCCTTCCGCGCGTACATGCTCAGGCTGCGCAGCCGCTCCGGCAGCTCCGGATGCTGCTCCAGCATGTGCAGCGCCGCCAGCGCCGTGGCGCAGTTGGCCGGCGGGATGGACGCCGAGAAGATAAAGGGCCGGGAGGCGTGGCGCACATACTCCGCCACCTCCGCGGACGCGGCCATGTAGCCGCCCAGGGACGCCAGCGACTTGGAGAACGTACCCATGTACACGTCCACCTTGTCCTCCAGCCCGAAATAGCTGGCCGTACCGCGGCCGCCCTCGCCCAGTACGCCCAGACCGTGGGCGTCGTCCACCATCACCCGTGCGCCGTACTTCTCCGCCAGCGCACAGATCTCCGGCAGCCTGGCGATGTCGCCGCCCATGGAGAACACGCCGTCGGTGACGATCAGCGCGCCCGCCGTCTCCGGCACACGCTGGAGGCACTTCTCCAGCTCCGCCATGTCGCTGTGGCGGTAGCGCAGCATCTTGCCGTAGGACATCTGGCACCCGGCGTAGATGCTGGCGTGGTTCTCCCGGTCGCAGATCACATAGTCGTGGCGTCCCACCAGCGCGGAGATGATGCCCACATTGGACTGAAAGCCGGTGCCGAAGGTAACCACGCCGGGCTTGCGCAGGAATTTCGCCAGCGCGTCCTCCAGCTCCAGATGCATTTCCAGCGTGCCGTTGAGGAACCGGGAGCCGGAGCAGCCGGTGCCGTACTTCTCCAGCGCCTTGATGCCGGCCTCCACCACCACCGGATCGGTGGTCAGGCCCAGATAGTTGTTGGAGCCCAGCATGATGCGGCGCTTGCCCTCCATCATGACCTCCACGTCCTGCCGGGACTGGAGGGCGTGGAAATAGGGGTATACCCCCTTCTCCTTCCTGTCTCTTATACACATCTGACGCTGCCGACGATCGCATAAGTGT
>URVR01000163.1 GCA_900551355.1 uncultured Eubacteriales bacterium
GCGCATGGCAAAGGGCGCGGCAGCGTCCGACAAAGCGGGAGCGCAGGAATTCGTGATACATTTGTTTCTGGTCGGTGACCACCGCGTCCCATGTCCATGCCACCCAGTAGCCCACGGCGTGGACGCCGCGGCGCACAAGGCGCGCAAGACGGTAAGGGGCGTCGTGGATGGCTTGGCACACGGAAACGGGGGTCAGCCTGGGGCGGCGGTGCACAGGGGCGACGCGCCGGCCTGTTGTTTCGATTCGTTCCATAGTACCTCGCAGTATGGCCGCCCGGCCCGGTTCTTAAACAGGGCGGAGGCATGATTTGAAACAATTTGTAACTTTTGTTACCAATAAGCAATACTCGTGGAGTATAGCACTATCTGGTTTTTTTGTCAAGTTTTACCGTGATCTTTGGCAATTTACCCCACTTTTTCCGTTGCAGGGCGGGGGGCGGCATGGTATAATGGCCGCAAAACAGGCGTCATGGGGACAAAAGGAGGTGCGGACATGGAACAGCTGTGGGAGCTGCTGGGCGTGGACCGGGGCGTGACGGCAGTGATGGGCAGCGGCGGCAAGACCAGCCTGCTGTATCAGCTGGCGGAGGAGCTGCGGCCCCGGGGAACGGTGCTGCTGGCCACCACCACGCACATCATGAAGCCGCCGCAGTACCCCTTTGCCGTGACGGCGGAGGAGCTGACGGCGGCGCTGGCGGCTTACGGCGCGGCCTGCGCCGGCAGCTATACGCCGGAGGGGAAGCTGACGGCGCCGTCCTTCGGGGGCTGGCAGCAGGCGGCGGACTTCGTGCTGGTGGAGGCGGACGGCTCCAAGCGTCTGCCCGCCAAGGCCCACGAGACGTGGGAGCCGGTGCTGCCGCCGGAGCGGACGCGTACCGTCTGCGTGCTGGGGGCCTCCGCCTTCGGGCAGCCTATCCGGCAGGCGGCCCACCGGCCGGCCATCTACGCCCGGCTGGCGGGGGCGCCGTGGTCGGCGGCCATCACGCCGGAGATGGCGGCGCGGGTCATCTGCGCCGAGGGACTGTGTGATATAATTTATGTCAACCAAGTGGACGACGCGGCGCTGACGCCACCGTGGGCGGAGAGCTTTGTCCGGGCATCCGACGTACCCGTTGTCATCGGGTCATTACAGGCGCGGCGGTGGCGGCGGCTGACGTAAGTGCATAACAAAGAAGGAGGTGTGCCGCGGGCACACCTCCTTCTTTGTTATGTGAACCTATTTCGATGCCTCCAGCAGGGCGTCGGACAGTCGGGCGTACTCCGCCAGTCCCAGACGCTCGCCCCGGACGGTGGGGGGGAGGCCGCAGGCGGCGACGATGTCCGTCAGGGTGTCCTTGGGCAGCTCCCAGCCGGTCTGGAGGCTGTTGACCAGCGTTTTCCGCCGCAGGGCGAAGCCGGCCCGGACGGTGCGCCAGAAGGCGGCCTCCGACCGTACCTGCACCGGCGGGGCGGTGCGGGTCTGGCAGCGGATGACGGCGGACGTCACCTTGGGGGCCGGGAGGAAGCAGGTGTTGGGCACGGTGAACAGCAGCTCCGGCTGGGTGTAGTACTGCATCAGGAGGGTGAACGCGCCGTAGTCGGCGGTGCCGGGGGCGGCGCAGATACGCTGGGCCACCTCCTTCTGGATCAGCACCGTCAGGCTGTGGAAGCACCGGGCCTCCACGCAGGCGGTGAGGAACGGGGTGGTGATGTTGTAGGGCAGGTTGGCGCACAGCACGGGCCGCAGGCCGGTGAGGTGCGCCTGCACCAGCGCGGGCAGGGACAACTGCATCACATCGCCCTCCACCAGCGTGAAGTTGGGGTAGTCCGCCATGGTCTCCGCCAGCACGGGGTACAGGCGGCGGTCCAGCTCCACGGACACCACCTTGCCTGCCCGGCGGGCCAGTTGGGTGGTGAGAGAGCCGATGCCGGGGCCGACCTCCACCACGCCGGTGCCGGCGTCCGCGCCGCTGGCGGCGGCGATGTCCTCCGCCACCCAGCCCTCGATGAGGAAGTTCTGACCCAGGGACTTGGCGAAGCGGAAGCCGTGCCGCGCCAGCAGGGCCTGTATGTCGTTGCGGTCGCAGAGATCCATAGCGGTGCTCCTTTACGTTTTGCTGTCCGTATTGTACCACAGAAACAGGGGCTTGACAACGGGGAACAAGAGTTGTATAGTGGCAAAAGTAAGAAAAGTTATACCAGTTATACAGAGAGGAGCGGTGATATGGGCAAGGACGAGCGGTATTTTATGAGCAGCGTCAAGATCGGCCCCAAGGGGCAGATCGTCATTCCCAAGGAGGCCAGAGCCATGTTCGGGCTGGAGCCGGGGGACACGCTGGTGCTGCTGGCGGATAAGAAGAAGGGCATCGCCCTGCAGACCACGGATAAGCTGAACCCCTTCCTGCGCAAGGCGTTTGACGCCCTGCCGGAGGACGACGAGGAGGTGGAGGAGCTGTGAACGTGCTGGAGGTGCGGGAGCTGCGCAAGACGTATCCCGCGTTTACGCTGAAGGACGTGTCGCTGGACGTGCCGCAGGGGGCCATCGTGGGCTTTATCGGCCGCAACGGCGCGGGCAAGAGCACCACGCTGAAGTCCATTCTGGGGCTGGTGCACCCGGACGGCGGCACGGTGCGGGCCTTCGGGCTGGACTACGCCGCCAACGAGGCGGCCATCCGGCGGCGCATCGGCGTGGTGCTGGGCGGCATCGACTTCTACCCCAAGAAGAAGGTGGGGGTCATTACCGATGTGACCCGGCGGTTTTACAGCAACTGGGACGAGGACAAGTACCGCCACTATCTGGAGCTGTTCGCCATCGATGAGAGCAAGCGGGTGGATCAGCTGTCCAGCGGTATGAAGGTGAAGTACATGATCGCGCTGGCGCTGAGCCACAGCGCGGAGCTGCTGATCCTGGATGAGCCTACCAGCGGGCTGGACCCCGTCTCCCGGGACGAGCTGGTGGAGCTGTTCCGCCGCATCGTGGCCGACGGCAGCAGGAGCATCCTGTTCTCCACCCACATCACCTCCGACCTGGAGAAGTGCGCCAGCCATATCGCGTTCATCAAGGACGGCGAGATGCTGTATGACGGCGGCGTGGAGGATTTCAAGGCCCGGTTCCGGGACAAGGGCGAGACGCTGGAGGATATCATTGTAGCCGTGGAGAGGAGGGAGCTGGATGACAGCGCTATTATATAAGCAGTTCCGGCTGGTGTGCCATCCCATGACGCCCATCTTCTGCCTGTTCGGCGTGATGGTGCTGATCCCCAACTACCCCTACACCGTCATTTTCTTCTACGTGACGCTGGGGCTGTTCTTCACGTTCCTGAATATGCGGGAGCAGAAGGACATCTACTATTCGGCGCTGCTGCCGGTGCCCAAGCGGGACACGGTGAAGGCCTGTCTCTTATACACATCTGACGCTGCCGACGATCGCATAAGTGTAGA
>URVR01000164.1 GCA_900551355.1 uncultured Eubacteriales bacterium
TCTGGCAGAAACGCATGACCTCCGCGTCGGACTTGCCGGCGGGATCGAAGTCGGAACCGCCCTTGGCGCCGCCGATGGGCAGACCGGTCAGGCTGTTCTTGAAGGTCTGCTCGAAGCCCAGGAACTTGATGATGCCCTCATACACGTTCTTCTGGAAGCGCAGGCCGCCCTTGTAGGGGCCGATGGCGCCGTTGAACTGGCAGCGCCAGCCGCGGTTGGTGTGCCACTGGCCGTTGTCATCGCACCACACCACGCGGAAGGTGAACATACGCTCAGGCTCGACCATGCGGCCCAGCAGATCGACCTTCTCGTACTCAGGGTGCTTCTCGATCACAGGCTCCAGAGAGGACAGGACTTCCTCGACGGTCTGCACGAACTCAGGCTCGTTGCCATGCTTGGTCTTGACGTTCTCCAGAACGCTGGCCAGATAAGCATTCATAAATAATTCCTCCTCAAATAAATGTTCCGTTCGGAATGTGTCGGCGCGGCGTTTCCGCGCTTCCATCTGTACCGATGATAACACCATTTTCCTTTTTTCTCAAGGGGGCAGCGGACAAATCCGCCCTTTGTCCCCGTAAAAAATCCGTCTCTCTTTTTGTGCATATTGTTGAATCTCCGTTCACAAAACACAGTACCAAACCCCTGCGAAACCGGCACATTTTTTGCGAAAGCGGCATTGCTTTTGCACTTTAAAGTGCGGCCGCTTTTCCGCGCAAAATTGTGGGACTGCCCGTCTGCATCTTGACTTTTTTTCGATTTACCTTATAATGTAGACTGTCGCTGTATTGTGCAGCGCTCCCAATTCATGACGGCAGACGGCCCGTTCTCCGTGCCGCGCCGCAAAAGGAGTTTTGAATCATGTCTGTGTATCCCATTACCGTGGCCGGTCTGCAGCGGGAGCTGCCTATCTGTAAGGTGACCGACGATCTGTACATCGGCGCCTTTATCTGCTTCGGCGACGCGGCGCTGACCGTGGCCTGTGCCCGCGAGATGCTGGCGCTGGTGGACCGGGACAGCTACGACTATCTGTTCACCGCCGAGGCCAAGTCCATCCCCCTGATCCACGAGATGGCCCGCCAGAGCGGCGCCGACAAGTATTTCATCGCCCGGAAGGGCCCCAAGGCCTACATGCCCGACCCCATCCATGTGGAGGACAAGTCCATCACCACCGCCGGCGTGCAGAAGCTGTACCTGGGCCGGGACGACGCCGACCTCATCCGCGGCAAACGCATCCTGCTGATGGACGACGTGATCTCCACCGGCGGCTCCATCCACGCCATGGAGGAGCTGGTGAAGCTGGCGGGCGGCACCGTGGTGGGCCGCGTGGCCGTGCTGGCCGAGGGCGAGGCCGCCGACCGCACCGACATCAAGTTCCTGGCCCCCCTGCCGGTGTTCAACGCCGACGGCAGCATCAAGTGAGCCGGGCGTCAAGACGGCATACATAAGTAAAAAGTGTGGCAGCGTCAGGGCTGCCGCACTTTTTTTATAGCTGGGAGACTGGACATTCTTTATAAGCTGTGGTAATATTTAGAATTAACATAACTAATGGCGCTTGGGAGTCATTTGGGAAAGGAGCCTGTGAAATATGGCTGTAAAGGAAAGCTATGCCGGCAAGATCAACCGCAAGCTCAACAAGAAGCTGCGGGTCATCGCCGTGGCCGCCGGGCGGGAGCCGGCGGATCTGGTGCTGAAGAACGCCACCTACGTCAACGTGTTCTCCAACGAGCTGTGTCACGGCGACATCGCCGTGGCGGAGGGCCTTATCGTGGGCATGGGTGAATACAGCGGCGCGGTGGAGGTGGACGTCACCGGCAAGATCGTGCTGCCGGGCTTCGTGGATGCCCACATCCATCTGGAAAGCTCGCTGGTCAGCCCCACGGAGTTCGCCAAGGCCGTGCTGCCCCACGGCACCACAACCGTTATCACCGATCCCCATGAGATCGCCAACGTCATGGGCACCGACGGCATCGAGTACATGCTGCAGGCCACGGAGGATCTGCCGGTGGACGTGCGGTTCATGCTGCCCTCCTGCGTGCCGGCCACGCCGCTGGATGAGTCCGGCGCCAACCTGGACTACCGGGCCATCGACTCGTTCTACGACCATCCCCGGGTGCAGGGTCTGGCGGAGATGATGAACTTCGTGGGCACCATCAACGGCGATCCCCAGGTGGTGGAGAAGATCGTGGCCAGCCAGGCCCACCACAAGAAGATCGACGGCCACGCCCCCGACCTGAAGGGCAACGACCTCAATGCCTATGTGGCGGCAGGCGTGTACTCCGACCACGAGTGCCACGATCTGGCGGACGCCATCGCCAAGCTGGAGCGGGGACAGTTCATCATGATCCGCGAGGGCACTGCCGCCCGCAATCTGGAGGCGCTGGCTCCCCTGCTGTGCGACAAGTATGTGGAGCGGTGCATGTTCTGCACCGACGACAAGCACCCCAACGATCTGCTGGAAAAGGGCCACATCGACTACATTGTGAAGAAGGCCATCTCCCTGGGCGCCGACCCCATCACCGCCATCAAGGCCGCCTGCCACAACGCGGCGCGGTACTTCCTGCTGAACAACCGCGGCGCCATCGCCCCCGGCTATCTGGGCGACTTTGTCATCATTGACGACTTTGAGCATTTCAACATCGAGAAGGTGTTCAAGAAGGGTGAGCTGATGTACAGCGACGGCGTGCTGAAGGACTTCCCCACCCCGGAGATCGACCCCTATCTGGTGAAGCACGCCCACGACACGTTCCATGTGGCGTCCCTCACCGCCGCGGACTTCACCGACAGCCGGCCCCACGCCGTCATCGGCATGGTCAACGGTGAGATCACCACCACCGACGGCGGCTACACCGACCGCATCGACGTGGACTACGACATTCTGAAGATCGCCGTTATCGAGCGGCACAAGAACACCCACCACATCGGTCTGGGCTACATCAAGGGCTACGGCCTGAAGAAGGGCGCGGTGGCTACCAGCATCAGCCACGACAGCCACAACATCATCGTGGTGGGCACCAACGAGGAGGACATGGCCTTCGCCGCCAACCACATCGTGCGCAGCCACGGCGGCATCACCGTGGTGGAGGAGGGACAGGTGAAGGGCGATGTGCTGCTGGCCATCGCGGGCATCATGTCCGACGACAGCCTGGTCAACGTGAACCGGGATCTGGAGGCCGCCAAGGCCGCCGCCTACGCGCTGGGCGTGTCCGAGGGCATCGACCCGTTCATGACTCTGAGCTTCATGGCGCTGCCGGTGATCCCCAGCCTGCGCATCACCACCCGTGGCGTGTTCGACGTCAACTCCCAGCGGTACGTGTAAGGCGTTTTGCACCAAGCCTGTCAGCGAAAATGCGTGATGGCGATGCGGTATCTGTCTCTTATACACATCTGACGCTGCCGACGATCGCATAAGTGTAG
>URVR01000165.1 GCA_900551355.1 uncultured Eubacteriales bacterium
GAGATTCCTCTACGTCTCGTGGGCTCGGAGATGTGTATAAGAGACAGGTCTTGAACTCCTCTTTTTTGTGGGTGGCGGAATTATACAGATACATGATGAGCCTCCTATGATCTACATTATAAATATAGTATGGTAAATAAAACGCCTCCCATGCCCGTAGGCATGAGAGGCGAAAGGATACTTCGCGGTTCCACTCTCGTTTATCACTCAGGTGCGGCCCATGACGCAGGCCATGCGGAGGGCGTCCACAGCCCTCGCGCTCCCGGACGCACTTTCTGTCCGCAGCGGGTGAGCGGGCTTGCAGCCGATGGCCCCCTCTCTCTTGCCCCGTGGGATGGACATACTCTTTCCGATCAACGCGCTATTCGGTTGGGTCTTATGGTAGCAGGATTTTCCGCAGGTGTCAAGTCATTTGATACTCTTGAACACATCGGCGTTCTTGGCGAAATACTCGATGCCGGAATAGACGGTGGTCACCAGGATCACGCCCTGGCACACATAGTTGAGCCACTGGGGGATGCCCAGCAGGATCAGGCAGATACACACCATGGTGCTGGCGGTCTTGATCTTGCCCGACCAGCCGGCGGCGATAACGCGGCCCTTCTCCACCGCCACAAGGCGCATGCCGGACACGGCAAACTCCCGCAGCAGCACGATGGCCAGCACCCACGCGGCAAACGTGCCCTCCTCCACGAACCAGCACAGCGCCGCCATCACAAGGCACTTGTCCGCCAGCGGGTCCATGAATTTGCCGAAATCGGAGACTTGGTTATAGTGGCGGGCGATGTAGCCATCCAGCAGGTCGGTGAGACAGGCGACGATGTAGATGCCCAGCGCCACATAGCGGCAGCCGGGGAAGCCCCAGTACAGCACCACCAGGAAAACGGGGATCATCAGAACCCGCAGGATCGTCAGTTTGTTCGCGGTCGTCATGTATGTATCAGCCTTTCGTTTTGGTGTTTCCGCGCCGCCGGCAGGTGCAGCCGCGCGCTGACGGTATTGTAACACGGGCAGCGGGAAATGAAAAGTCTTTTTTACTCCGCCAGCTCGCCGGTAAGCTCGCCGTCCATGGCGCCGGTGATGCGCACCGGCACGAACTCGCCCGCCTCCACCTCGTGGTCGGCGGTGAAATAGATCCGGCCGTCGATGTCGGGGCTTTCGGCGTAGCTGCGGCCCACGAACATCATGGCCTGACTGTCAAACCCGTCGCACAGCACCTCCGTGACGCCGCCCATGCGGCTGTCGTTGAAGTCGTCCATGATGCGGGACTGCACGTCCACAATGAGGTCGGCCCGGCGCTCAGCCTCGTCGGTGTCCACACGGTTCAGCATCTTGGCGGCAGGGGTGCCCTCCTCCGGAGAGTAGGGGAATACGCCGGCCCGCTCGATGCGCACCTCCTGCAAGAATTCGCACAGCTCCTCGAAGGCGGCCTCGTCCTCGTAGGGCAGGCCGGTGATGAGGCTGGTGCGCAGCACCAGACCGGGGATGCGGCCGCGCAGCTTCCGGAACAGCGCCAGCAGCTCCGCCTTGTCGCCCCGGCGGTTCATGGCCTTGAGCACCTTGTCGTTGCAGTGCTGGATGGGGATGTCCAGATAGGGCAGCACCTTCTCCTCATCGGCGATGGTGTCGATCAGCTCGTCGGTGAACTCGTCGGGGTACAGGTAGTGCAGGCGGATCCAGTGGAAATCCAGCTTACACAGCTCCCGGAGCAGTGCCGCCAGCTTCCGCTCGCCGTAGAGGTCGATGCCGTAGCGGGTGATGTCCTGTGCGATGACGATGCACTCCTTCACCCCGGCATCCGCCAGACGCCGGGCCTCGGCCAGCACGTCCTCCATGCGGCGGCTGCGGTAGCGGCCCCGCAAAGACGGGATGACGCAGTAAGCGCAGCGGTTGTCGCAGCCCTCGGCGATGCGCAGATAGGCGTAGTGGCCCGGCGTGGTCAGCACCCGGTCGAATTCGTCGATCATGCCGTGGATGTCCGCGAAGCGGCAGGGCCGCCCGCCGGCCATCAGCTCCGCCAGCGCCGGCACGATCTCGCCGTAGCTGCCGGTGCCCATGATGCCGTCCACCTCCGGCAGCTCCGTCAGGATCTCCTGCTGGTAGCGCTGGGTGAGACAGCCGGTGACCAGGATCTTCTGCACCTGTCCCGCCGCCTTCAGCTCCGCCGCAGAGAGGATGGTGTCGATGGCCTCCTCCTTGGCGCTGTCGATAAAGCCGCAGGTGTTGATGACCACCACGTCGGCGCCGGCAGGCTCCTCCTGCAGGGTGTGCCCCGCGTCGCGGCACAGCGCCATCATCTGCTCGGTATTCACCAGATTCTTGGCACAGCCAAGGGAAATAAAGGATACTTTCACGTTCGTTACCTCATGTTTCGTCGATCTCTTGCCCCAGCTCGTTGAGGGCGGGGCGGATGTCCTGCCACGCAAAGCCCCGGCGCTGGAGGGCGGCGGCCAGACGGCGGCTGTCCTCCGGGGTCAGTGCCCGGCCTCGCAGCCTGCTGCGGAGAAATTTCCGGATGGCCTCCTCCGGCGGCGGCAGCTGCTCCAGCGCCTCGTCCCACAGCTCCTTGGGCACGCCCCGGCGGTGCAGCTCCTGCCGGACGCGGCCGGGGCCGTAGCCCATGGTGCCGTAGTGCCGGGCGATAACGCCGGCGTAGGCGGCGTCGTCCACCGCCCCCAGCTCCTCCAGCCAGTCCGCCGTGTCGGCGGCGTCCTCCGGCGCGGCGCCCTTCTTCGTCAGGCGGCTGGTCAGCTCCTTTTTGGAGAGCATCCGCCCGGCGGCCATGCTGGCGCCCCGGCGCTTGGTGTCGCTGCGGCGAGCCGCCGCCTTCAGCGCCGCCAGCGTTTCCGGCGTCAGGTCGAGGCCCTGATATAAGCCAAATTGCAGGAGCTCCGCGCCGGTGATCCGGAGGATGCTGCCATCCTCCAGATACACCAGCACGCGCTCCTGCTTGTGTTTGGAATTTTCCAGTCTCTCGATGCGCATCAGTCTGCGTCGTCGAAGTCGTCGGCGGACACGTCCACCGCGCGGCCCGCCGCCTTGGCGGCGGTGCGGGACTGTGCGCCCATCAGCTTGTGGAAGTTCTCGCGGACGGCTGCCTCCAGCTTGTCCGCCTCCTCCGGATGGTCGCGGAAATACTGCTTGGCGGCGTCACGGCCCTGTCCCAGACGGATCTCGCCCATGTTGAACCACGAGCCGCTCTTCTGCACCAGATCCAGCTTCACCGCCAGATCCAGCAGGTCGCCCAGCTTGCTGATGCCCTCGCCGTACATGATGTCGAACTCCGCCTCACGGAACGGAGGGGCCACCTTGTTCTTCACCTGTCTCTTATACACATCTCCGAGCCCACGAGACGTAGAGGAATCT
>URVR01000166.1 GCA_900551355.1 uncultured Eubacteriales bacterium
ACACTTATGCGATCGTCGGCAGCGTCAGATGTGTATAAGAGACAGATACTATACCGTCCGGTCAACGGAGAAAGTACCGGAAATACACGGAATTACAGGCGAGGGCGGGGCGTATGCCGCATTTGGACATGGGGAAAATTTTACAGATGCTGCCGGATCTGGCGGTGCTGGCGGCGATGTACCTGCTGGCGCTGCTGCCCCGCTGGAAACGGGCGGGCAGTCGGACGCTGGCGGTGCGGACGGTGTTTTTCCTCTACATGGTCTGCGTGCTGGGGGTGACGCTGCTGCCGGTGCTGGCCAACCTGCCGAAGCTGGCGGGGAACCGCTATGTGCCCATGGAGCTGGAGCCGTTCCGCGACCTGCGGAACGGGTACGGCAACGCCGCGCGGCAGCTGACGCTGAACGTCGTGATGACGGTGCCCTTCGGCTTCCTGTGGCCGCTGGTGCGGCAGAGGAGGGGCCTGTGGCGCACGGTGCTGGCCGCGTTTCTGCTGAGCCTGTGCATCGAGCTTCTGCAGCCCCTGCTGACGACCCATCGCACGGCGGACATCACCGATCTCATCGCCAATACATTTGGCGGACTGGTGGGCTATGTGCTGTTCCTGCCCTTTGCCGGGCCGCTGCTGCGCCTTTGTGCAGGGAAAAAAGAGCCGCCGGAGGGATGATCCCGCCCGGCGGCTTTGCTGTCTTTACTTACAGGGTGTCCGGCCTCCATGCGTGGGGAAGGAGGGCGGCGACGGCCTCCGTCAGCTCCCGGAACTGGCGGCAGGTCAGGGACTGCCCGCCGTCGGACAGGGCGCAGGCGGGACGGTCATGTACCTCCACCAACAGGCCGTCGGCACCGGCAGCGGCAGCGGCCAGCGCCAGCGGCAGCACCAGCTCGCTGCGGCCCGCCGCGTGGCTGGGATCCACCAGCACCGGCAGGTGGGTGGCCCGCTTCAGAACGGGGATGGCGGCGACATCCAGCGTGGCCCGGGCGGCAGACAGACCGCTCTGCACCCCGCGCTCACACAGGATCACCTGCTCATTGCCGCCGGCCAGCAGGTACTCCGCCGCCAGCAGGAACTCCTCCACCGTGGCGGACAGCCCCCGCTTCAGCAGCACCGGACGGCGCAGCTCGCCCAGCGCCTTCAGCAGCGCGTAGTTCTGCATGTTCCGCGCGCCTACCTGCAAAATATCCACATCGGCCAGCAGCGGCAGCTGGGACACGTCGGTGATCTCCGTCACCACCGGCAGACCCGCGTCCCGACCCGCCTGCACCAACAGCTCCGCGCCGGTCTGGCCCAGCCCCTGGAACGTGTAGGGGGAGGTGCGGGGCTTGAAAGCACCGCCCCGCAGCACCTGGGCGCCGGCTTCTTTCACCGACTGGGCCACGGCGGCGATCTGGGGTGCGGACTCCACAGCGCAGGGGCCTGCGATGAAGCAGAATTCCTCGCCGATCCGCGCCTCGCCCACGGTCACCACGGTGTCGGCGGGATGGGCGGCGCGCCCGGCCAGACGGTAGGGCGGCGTCAGGCGGCGCACCTCCCGCACATAGGGCAGTGCCTGCAGCGCATTGGGATCGAGACGCCACGTCTCGCCCACCAGCGGCAGCAATATGACCTCCTCACCGGCCACGCAGCCGCCCTTGACGTTCTGGGCAGCCAGCTGGGCCAGAAGCTGGCGGATAGCCGCTTCCGGCGTTTCTTTTTTGATGATGATGACCATGTGCGCCTCCTGCAGAAATTTCTCAGGATATTATACAGGCTTTTGCCGGTTTTGGCAATCCGCCGTTACCGCATATTGACAAAAAATGTGAAGTAGTTATACTATTAACATGGAAATTGTTCCGAACATTACATAATGTAATTTTCTGTATTATGGGAGGAGAAAATGGAGAGACGATTTACGCTGAGCTGCTGCTCTACCGTGGACCTGCCGTACAGCTACATGGAGAGCCGGGACATCCCGGTGCTGTTTTACACCTATGTGGTGGACGGCGTGGAGTATGACGACGACATGGGCCGTGACCCGGAGGCGCTGCCCCGGTTCTACCGGTTCCTGCAGGAGGGCAAGCTGCCCCAGACCAGCCAGATCAACGTGGCGACATACATGGCGTTCTTTGAAGAGCTGCTGCAGAAGGGCGACCTGCTGCACATCGCGTTCACGTCCGGCCAGTCCGGCTCGGTGCACAACGCCTTTCTGGCGGCGGAGGAGCTGCGGCAGAAGTACCCCGACCGGAAGCTGGTGGTCATCGACTCGCTGTGCTCCTCCTCGGGCTACGGCCTGCTGGTGGACAGCGCCGCCGACCTGCGGGACGCGGGGCGCACCATCGACGAGGTGGCACAGTGGGTGCTGGACAACCGGAACAAGGTGCATCACCAGTTCTTTTCCAGCAACATGACCCAGTTCCGGCGGACGGGCCGTGTGTCCGGCGCGGCGGCCACCGTGGCCACAGTGCTGAACATCTGCCCCATCATGCGGCTGGACGACACCGGCTCCATCAAGGCGTACAGCAAGGTGCGGGGCAAGAAGAAGGCCGTGGAGGTCACGGTGGACACCATGGAGCAGTGCGCCCGGGGCGGCCGGGACTACGACGACAAGTGCTTCGTCTGCCACTCCCAGTGCCCGGAGGACGCCCGGCTGGTCATTGACGCCATTGAGCAGCGGTTCCCGAAGCTGAAGGGGAAGATCCGCCTGTGCGATATCGGCACCATCATCGGCTCCCACGCGGGGCCGGGCACCGTGGCGGTGTTCTTCTACGGCAATGAGCGGCCCAAAATGGACTGAATACAAAAAAAGAAGGGCGGACGCTATGCGTCCGCCCTTCTTTTGCGGAAAAGCCGGTCAGGCGTGGTAATACCGCTTGGCGCAGAACTCCCGCTGGATGGTGACGCGCCCGCTGTCGGTGAGCCACGCGGCGAAGTTGGAGAAATTCCGCTCCACCACGCTGAATTTCAGCTCGTTGTGGGTGCGGATATCCTCCCGGCGGCAGAAGGCGGCGATCCAGTCGGAGAACGTCATGCCGTCGGTGAGATCCTCCAGCAGCTCCCGCTCCTTGGCGTAGATGAAGGCGATGTTCTCGTCGATCAGGGCGTCAAAGGCGGCGCGGTCCGTCAGCACCTGCTTGTGGGCCACGATATAGGCCGGGGCGTCCAGCTGATGAAGACGCGCCTTGCTCTCCAGATCCCGGGCGATGAACATGCTGGTGGGCAGCTTGGCGGCAGCGATTTGCTCATGGTCGATGAGGCAGTCCCCCACATAGGCCGCACCATCCGGCGTGACGATGCCGATATGACCGGCGGAATGGCCGGGCAGCTGCAAAATGCCGAAGCGGGCGCCAGCCATGTCCAGATGGTCGTCCTC
>URVR01000167.1 GCA_900551355.1 uncultured Eubacteriales bacterium
CGTGGGCTCGGAGATGTGTATAAGAGACAGGACCCCCGAGAACGTGTTCTTCGCACAGGCCAACGAGTATGTTGCCAACGGCAACTACACCGTCACTTGGGCGTTCAACTGGACTCCCGCTGTTGACGATTGGCGTGCCGCCGTGGTGGACGCTCTGAGCCAGTACACCACCGGCAACGGCAGCTGGGACAACGTCAAGACTGCTTTCGTGGAAGGCTGGGCCACCCAGTACGCCAACGAGCACTAAGTCCTGCGTGTCTGACTGACGCAAACGCATACAATACAGGCGGGGCGGGCGTGATCGCCCGCCCCGCCTGTACAATACCTGTGGTGGCGTGAGCTGTTGCCCGAAAGGTTCGGCCAAGAGCTTTCGCCATGACAATAACCGCAGAACAGGAGTGAAAGAATGAAGCGATTACACAGAAAGCGGGACGCGGCCGCCCTCAGCAGCCGTCTGATCCGCCGGCCCATTCAACGGATGGTGTGGCTGTTCCTGCTGCCCACCTTTGCCGCCTTTTGCATCGGTTTTTTGTATCCGTTTCTGAAAGGCGCGTTTTTGTCCTTCTGTAAGTTCAAGCTGACCAGCCAGTGGACGTGGGTGGGCTTTAGCAACTATGTGAAGGCCTTCTCCGACAGTACCTTTGTCCACGCCTTCTGGTACACGGCGCTGTTCGCCTTCGTGTCGGTGCTGTTCATCAATGTGCTGGCCTTCACGGTGGCGTACTTCCTGACCAAGAGCATCAAGGGCTCCAACCTGTTCCGCACGGTGTTCTTCATGCCCAACCTCATCGGCGGCATCGTGCTGGGCTACATCTGGTCCATGATCTTTGACGGCATTCTGGTGAAGTACGACACCTCCGTGGTGCTGGAAAGCAAATACGGCTTCTGGGGCCTGATCATCCTGATATGCTGGCAGCAGGTGGGCTATATGATGATCATCTACATCGCCGGATTGCAGTCCATTCCCGAGGATATGCTGGAGGCCGCCCGCATCGACGGCGCCAACAGCTGGCAGATGCTGTGGAAGGTCACCATCCCCAATATGATGAGCTCCTTCACCATCTGCATCTTCCTGACCCTGACCAACGGCTTCAAGCTGTTCGACCAGAACCTGGCCCTTACCGGCGGCCGCCCCTTCCTGCAGCAGCCGGACGGCAGCGTCATAAAGACCACGGAGATGCTGGCCCTGAACATCTACAACGCGTTCTACTCCGGCGGCGGCAACAACCGCGGCGTGGGGCAGGCCAAGGCCGTGGTGTTCTTCATCCTGGTGGCCGTCATCGGCCTCATCCAACTCCAGTCCACCCGTAAAAAGGAGGTGCAGCAGTAATGCAGACCAGTCTTGCCAAGAAGCACGAGCACGGCAAAATGGCGATGACCGTGGCGTTTGCCGTCATCTGCATCATCTATGTGCTGCCCATCCTCATCGTGCTGATGAACTCCTTCAAGAGCAACGCCGCTGTGAACACGGAGACGTTCGCCTTCCCCAACGAGGACAGCTTCGTGGGATTTCAGAACTATATCAAGGGCATGACCTTCGGCAACTACCCCTTCATCAAGGCCGTGTTCTACAGCCTGTTCATCACGCTGGTGTCCTCGGCGCTGATCCTGCTGTGCACCTCCATGGCGGCGTGGTACGTCTCCCGTGTGGGCAGCCTGGTCAGTAAGATCGTGTACTACCTGTGCGTGTTCTCCATGGTGGTGCCGTTCCAGATGGTGATGTTCACACTGTCCCGTACCGCCAACAAGCTGCATCTGGATACGCCGTGGACCATCCCGGTGATCTATCTGGGCTTCGGCGCGGGTCTTGCGGTGTTCATGTTCTCCGGCTTTGTGAAATCCATCCCGCTGGAGATCGAGGAGGCCGCCGTCATCGACGGCTGTGGCCCGCTGCGCACCTTCTTCCTGGTGGTGCTGCCCATGATGAAGCCCACCTTCATCTCCGTGGGCGTGCTGGAGATCATGTGGGTGTGGAACGACTTCCTGCTGCCGTATCTGGTGCTGGATCGTACCAAGTATATGACCATCCCCATCGTCATCCAGCACCTGAAGGGCAGCTACGGCCAGGTGGACATGGGCGCCACCATGGCGCTGATCCTGCTGAGCATCCTGCCGGTCATCGTCTTCTACCTGTGCTGCCAGAAGCACATCATCAAGGGTGTGGCTGCCGGCGCCGTCAAGGGCTGAGTATCGTATATTGCATACAGCGGGGCGGGCATTTCGCCCGCCCCGCTTCATCCTCAATAGAAAGTGACGTGCTGCTATGAAACGTTCCAGTGGTATTCTGATGGCCGTCTCCTCGCTGCCCTCCCCCTACGGGATCGGCACGCTGGGACAGGCGGCATACGATTTCGCGGATTTCCTCCACGCGGCGGGCCAGCGCTACTGGCAGATGCTGCCGCTTGGCCCCACCAGCTACGGCGATTCGCCGTACCAGAGCTTTTCGGCCTACGCCGGGAACCCCTACTACATCGACCCCGAGTTGCTGATCGCCGACGGTCTGCTGACCAGATCTGAGTGCAGCCGGTGCAAGTGGGGCGGCGATCCCCGGTATGTGGACTACGGCCGCATCTATGAAAAGCGGTTCGACCTGCTGCACAAGGCCTTCAAGCGGGGCTGGCAGCGCAGCAGCGAGGCCGTGGCCGCCTTCGAGGAGGCAAACAGCCGCTGGCTGCCGGATTACGCCCTGTTTATGGCCTGCAAGCGCCATTTCGGCATGAAGGCGTGGACGGAGTGGCCCGATGACATCCGTCTGCGGCAGGAGGGGGCGGTGGAGAAGTACCGCGCCCTGCTGCGGGAGGACGTGGAGTTCTTCACCTACCTGCAATATCTGTTCTTCCAGCAGTGGAACCGGCTGCGGGACTATGTCCACGCGCAGGGTATCCGCATCATCGGCGACCTGCCCATCTATGTGGCCATGGATTCCGCCGACGTGTGGGCGGAGACGGAGTTCTTCCAGCTGGACGAGACGCTGATCCCCAAGGCCGTGTCCGGTGTACCGCCAGACTATTTCAGCGCCGACGGACAGCTGTGGGGCAACCCGCTGTACGACTGGGACCGTATGCGGGAGGACGGCTTCGGCTGGTGGATCCGCCGCATCGACGGCGCCGGCAAGCTGTACGACATCATCCGCATCGACCATTTCCGGGGCTTTGAGAGCTATTGGGCGGTGCCCTATGGTGAGACCACCGCCAAGAACGGCAAATGGGTCGCCGGGCCGGGCATGGATCTGATAGACCGCCTCAACGGCTGGTTCCCGCAGCTGGAGTTCATCGCCGAGGATCTGGGCTATCCTACCCCTGTCTCTTATACACATCTGACGCTGCCGACGATCGCATAAG
>URVR01000168.1 GCA_900551355.1 uncultured Eubacteriales bacterium
GGACAAGGCTTTGCCCTGCCCGCTTTTTTCTTTTGCCGCCGGAGGCAAAACAGATCATAAGGTACAGAAAAAGCCTCGCCGGGGATGGCGAGGCTTTTTCTGTGTGTTTTGTGTGTTAGGAGAGAGAGAAAAATCACATAAGGAAGGGAAGTTCCTTTGAATGATGCTATATTACCCGGCAAAATTGACCGAATCATGAATCGCCCATGAACTTTTTGTGAATTTCCCCGGTTTTTACTGGAATTTTTTGCTCTCCGCCACGGCCATCTGGTCGCAGCGGTTGTTTTTCTCGTTCTCCGCGTGGCCCTTGACCCAGTGGTAGCGCATCTCGTGGCGGTCCGTCAGCTCCAGCAGTCGCTCCCACAGGTCGGGGTTCAGCGCCGGCTTCTTGTCGGACTTGATCCAGCCCCGCTTCTGCCAGCCTCTGGCCCAGCCCTTGGACAGGCCGTCGATGACGTACTTGGAATCGGAGTACAGCTCCACCACGCAGGGCTCCTTCAGCAGAGCCAGCGCCTCGATAACGGCGGTCAGCTCCATGCGGTTGTTGGTGGTGTCGGCGGCGCCGCCGGACAGCTCCTTCTCGGTTTCCTTATAGCGGAGGATCGCCCCCCAGCCTCCCGGCCCGGGATTGCCGCTGCAAGCGCCGTCGGTGTAGATGGTGACTGTTTTCATACAGATGTCGTTCCTCGCTGTCTTGCTGTTTTACTGCCCCGCTCATCCGACGGCGCTTGCTTGTCATCCCCGAGCGGTTGCCGCGCCAGCGGCGAGCGAGTGGGGACATTTTTCAAAGCGGCGAAGCCAGCTTTGCCGTCGGTGTAGATGGTGACTGTTTTCATACAGATGTCGTTCCTCGCTGCCGCTTTTATTCTGAAATGCGCCGGTGCGCTCAATCTATGCCCAGAACGGTCAGCACGCCGTCCGACACGCGGAAGCGGACGTTCCGCCCGCCGTAGGCCATGCCGTAGACCCGCTGGGGGTCGTCCTGATACCGGGGCCGTGGGTCGTTGGCCAGCACAGACAGCAGACCCTCCCGCTGCGCCGGCGGCACGGCGGACAGCAGCTCCTCCGGGCAGGACACCGCCAGACGCTCCCCCGCCAGACCGGCGGTAAAGCCGCCGGTGGCGTCTGGATGGCTGTCGGTATACGCCAGATAGGGCTTGATATCGAAGATAGGCGTCCCGCTGACCAGATCGGCGCCCCGGACATGGAGCACCGGCCCCTCCGGCGTGTCCCACTCGATACGCTCCAGCACCACGGAGGACAAGCCCAGCCCATTGGGGCGGAAGGGCGACCGGGTGGCGAACACGCCCATGCGGGCGTTGCCCCCCAGACGGGGCGGGCGGACGGTGGGCGACCAGTCCTGCCGCAGCGCCCGGTCAAACTGCCAGATCAGCCAGATGTGGGAGAAATCCTCCAGCCCGCGCAGGGCCTCCGGCTGGCGGTAGGGCGGCTCAAAGACGATGCGGCCGGGACAATCGGCCACGCCGCTCTGCCGGGGCACGCCGAATTTCTCGGCAAATGGCGTCTCGATGCGGGCGATGGGTGTGATGTCCGCCATGGTCAGCGCTCCCGCCGCCCCGTATCGGTGAGGTGGGTCTTGATATCCTTGGGCAGACGCAGCAGCCGCACCAGCTCCCCGGCCACGATGACCGCCATGCCCGCCACGATGACGTAGATGTTCTTCGTGGTGCTGGCGGTGAAGAACATGCCCAGCAGCACCAGCAGCAGCACCATATTGATGCGGCCGTTGACCTCCTCGATCTGCTGAAGGGCCTCGTCCTTTTCATAGATGACCTTGTTGTAGACAAACAGGGTCTTGGCCGCCGCGTTGTGGTACAGCGTCTTGGTAAAATACTGCCAGCGTGTCAGGGGCACCATGGCCTCCCGGGGCGCACTGCTCATACGGTCTCCTCCGGCGTGTCCGCCTTGTCCTCACGGTCGGCCAGCGCCATGGAGATGACGCGGTCGCCCTCCTCCTTGAAGCGCATGACGATGACGCCCTGGGTGGCGCGTCCCGCCACGCGGATGCTCTCCACCGGTGTGCGGATCAGGATGCCCGCCGCCGTCACCAGCAGCAGATCCTCCGTGCCGTCCACCACCTTGATGCCCACGATGGGGCCGGTCTTTTCCGTGACCATGTAGTTGCGGATGCCGAGGCCACCGCGGTTGGTGATGCGATACTCCTCCACCGGCGTGCGCTTGCCGAAGCCGCGCTCCGTGATGGACAGCACCGTCTTCTCCGCATCGGCCCGGGCGGCGCCCACCACATAGTCGCCCTCCCGGAGGCGGATGCCCCGGACGCCCACGGCGGTGCGGCCCATGGCGCGCACGTCCGTCTCGTCAAAGCACACCGCCTGTCCGTCGTGGGTGGCGATGAGCATCCGGTCGTGTCCCCGGGTCTCCACCACGGAGATCAGCTCATCGCCCTCGTCCAGCGTCAGGGCGCGGATGCCGTTGTTGCGCAGGTTCTTCAGGGCGCTGACCTCCAGCCGCTTCACCGTGCCGTTACGGGTGGTCATGAACAGGTACAGCTCCTCCTGGGACTGCTCCCGGAAGTGGAGCATGGCCTGCACCTTCTCCCCCGTCTCCACCTGGATGATGTTGACGATGTTGACGCCCTTGGCGGCCTTGCCGCTCTCCGGGATCTGATAGCCCTTCTTGCGGTAGACCTTGCCGGTGTCGGTGAAGAACAGGATATAGTCGTGGGTGGAGGCGGTGAACACATCCACCACGGTGTCCTCCTCCCGGGTGGTGATGCCCTTCTTGCCCATGCCGCCCTTGCTCTGGGCAGCGTACTCGGATACCGGCGTACGCTTGATGTAGCCGTTCTCCGTCAGGGTAAAGACGCACTGCTCCTCCTCGATGAGGTCCTCGATGTCCAGCTCGTCCTCCACGTCCTGGATCTCGGTCTTACGGTCGTCGCCGTACTTGTCGGCGATGGCGGTCAGCTCCTCCTTGAGGATGGACTTCACCAGGCTCTCGTCGTTGAGGATGCGCAGGAAGTAGGCGATCTTCGCCTCCAGATCCTTGTACTCGGTCTGGAGCTTCTCCCGGTCAAGACCCTGCAAAGCCTTGAGGCGCATATCCAGAATGGCCTGCGCCTGCACATCGTCCAGCCCGAAGCGGGACATCAGGTTCTCCTTGGCGTTGTCGTAGCTGCTGCGGATGATCCGGATGACCTCGTCGATGTTGTCCTGCGCGATGAGCAGACCCTCCAGCAGGTGGGCGCGCTCCTGGGCCTTCTTCAGGTCGAACCGCGTCCGGCGGACGATGATCTCCTCCTGGAACTGTCTCTTATACACATCTCCGAGCCCACGAGACGTAGAGGAATCTC
>URVR01000169.1 GCA_900551355.1 uncultured Eubacteriales bacterium
CGTCAGATGTGTATAAGAGACAGGTGCTGGCCCGCCCCGATGCGGCGCAGATGGCGCCGGGGCAGGAGCTGCGGATGACGCCGGTGATGCTGTAGGTTGACATAAAAACGCCCCTCGGCGGTGAGCCGAGGGGCGTTCTGCGTGTATTTACGGGGCGAGGTCCAGCTTGTCCAGCAGATCGAGGGCACGGGCGCGGCTGTCCTCCGTGGTGGAGGCGGCCAGCTGCAGCTCGTGCAGGCTGCGCTTTGTGGCGGCGGACGACAGCAGCAGCTGTCCCCAGCGGCGCAGCTGGTACAGGGGCGTCAGGGCGGGGCGGCCCTCCAGCGAGGGGTATTTGCAGCACAGGCTCTCGTAGGGCATCCAGACGCGGGACAGCACATAGCGGGCCCGGCCGCCCTGCCGCAGCTGCTGCATGCTCATCAGGTTCTCCGCCGAGCCGTAGACGCCGCCGGTCAGGAGGTAGCGCTCCATGTCACGGGTAACGTCATTGTGGGCGGCGCCGCCGAACCAGACCTCCGACAGGTGCCGGGCCTGGGCGGCAAAGGTGGTGAGACCGGCCTGCGCCAGCAGGGCATCGCGCCTGGCGGCGTCGAAGGACACCCGGTGTTCCAGCAGCCAGAGATCCAGAAAGGGGCGGATGCCGCAGCCGCCGTGCAGAAAGTGGTACGACGCATGGGCCAGATGGTGAAAGAAAAAGTATTCGTTAGAAAAGCGGTATTCACAATTTGCGGACGCGAAAGCGTAAGACCAGCAGTCAGACAGGAGCGGATCGATGCTTTTCGTGTTCTCCTTAATGCTGAAATGCAGTTCTAAATGGACACCGGACGGCGCTTTCATGGAAATGTCGTGGTAATTTTTGAACTCATAGGCATAGTCCAATTGCTCCGACAGGAGCCGTGCGGCGCTGTCCGCCTGCTCCTCCGGCACCAGTACGTCGATGTCGCAGCTGGTGCGCATCCACGGCTCCGGATACAGCGTCCGGAGGACGGCGCCCTTGAGCGGGAGGAAGGGAATACCCGCCGCGCACAGCGTGTCCCGCAGGCGGGACAGCTCGCTGCTCTGGGTCTCGCAGCGGTAGACGGCCAGCATGACCTGCTTTTCAAAGGCGTCCCGGACGCTGCCGGGGGGCAGCAGACCGCGGCGCAGCAGGGCGCTGCCCGTCAGGTGCGCCATATCGTGGGCGGCGGAGAGCCTGTACAGCTTCGCCGCCGTCTCCTCCGGCAGCGGCGGCAGATCGAGGGCGGCGCCGCAGACCTCCGACGCGATGAGCTGCATCATGGTGCGTGTCAGCTGTTCCATGGGTGTCCTCCGTTTATGCGCAGGGCGCTTCGTTGGCGGCGCGGCCTCACAGGCCGCTGCCGTCTGTCTGCTGGAGCAGATCGGCCAGCGAGACGCTGTCCAGATAGCCGTTGATGAGGCTGTCCAGCTTCTCCCACATGGGCAGGGTGTGGCAGTGACCGGCCCGGGGGCAGGTGTTCTCCTCCCCCTCCAGACAGGTGACGGGCGCCAGCGAGCCCTCCGTCAGCCGCAGGATCTCGCCCACGGAGTACTGGGCGGGCGTGCGGGTCAGGCGGTAGCCGCCGCCCTTGCCCCGGACGCCGTCCACCAGTCCCGCGCGGGACAGCAGCACGACGATGCTCTCCAGATATTTTTCCGACACGGACTGTCTCTCCGCGATGACCGGCAGCGGCGTATAGCTGTCCGCCGGGTGCTGGGCAAGCTCCAGCATGACCCGCAGGGCGTAGCGCCCCTTGGTGGAAACCAGCATGATAAGACCCCCTTCAAGATAAGCATAGTATATCACTATGCTTATGGAGACGCAAGCCTTACATATAATGATATTTGCCGCGCTTGGCCAGCAGGAACGTCACGGAGATCAGGAACGCGAACACCTCCGCCACGGTGATGGCCCACCAGATGCCGTCCACGTCGAGGAAGATGGGCAAAATCAGCACCGAGGCGGACTGGAACACCAGCGTCCGCAGGAAGGAGATGGCGGCGGAGATGCCGCCGTTGTTCAGGGCGGTGAAGAAGCCGGAGGCGTAGATGTTGAAGCCCGCCAGCAGGAACGACCACGCGAACAGACGGAAGGCGTGGCTGGTCAGGGCGAACAGACCGGCGTCGTAGCCCACGAACAGGCGGGACAGCAGATCGGCCAGCGCCATGGCCAGCGCCGTCAGCGCCACGCCGGTGCAGCCCATCAGCAGGACGCTCTTGCCCAGCAGATTTTTCAGCTCCCCGTGGTTCTGTGCGCCGAAGTGGTAGCTGACCACCGGCGCGCAGCCGATGGAATAGCCGATGTAGATGGAGATGAAGATGAACTGGACGTACATCAGCACACCGTAGGCGGAGACGCCGTCCTCGCCGGCCAGACGCATCAGTTGGAAGTTGTAGAGCATACTCACCACCGACGAGGAGATGTTGCTCATCAGCTCGGACGAGCCGTTGCCGCAGGCGGCCAGGATGGGCCGGAGCCGCAGCCGGGTGGGGGACAGGCGCAGCAGACTGCTGTTGGGACGCAGGAAGTACACCAGCGGCAGTACGCCGCCCACGCACTGGCTCAGCCCGGTGGCGATGGCCGCGCCGGCCACGCCCCAGTTGAACACGGCGATGAACAGGGCATCCAGCACCATGTTGGCCAGGCCCGCCGCCACTGTGACCTTCAGGCCCAGCTTGGGCTTTTCCGCCGCGATGAAGAAGCTCTGGAACACGTTCTGCAGCATAAAGGCGAACGTGAAGCCGGTGACGATGCGGCCGTAGAGCACGCAGTCGTCCATCATGGCGTCGGTGGCGCCCAGAAAGCGGGAGACGGGGCGCATGAAGACGATGCCGGCGGCGGACAGGACGATGCCCAGCGCCAGCGTGAACAGCACCATCATGGAGAACGTCCTGTTGGCGGTGTCCGGGTCGCCCTCGCCCAGTATCTTGGAGACCAGCGCCGTGCCGCCGGTGCCGATCATGAAGCCCATGCCGCCCAGGATCATGACGAAGGGCATCACCAGATTCACCGAGGCGAAGGCCGTCTTGCCCGCGAAGTTGGACACGAACAGGCCGTCCACCACGCCGTAGATGGAGGTGAACACCATCATGACGATGGACGGCAGCGTGAAGCGCAGCAGCTTGGAATAGGTGAAGTGGTCGGATAAGCGGATGTTTTTAGCCATAAAATACTCCTGTATGCAGTAATGGCCTGCCTCGCGGCAGGCATACAATAAAAGCATCGCACCACAAAATGAAAGGACACACGAAGTGTGTCCTTTCATTTTGTGGTGACCCGTACCGGATTCGAACCGATGTTAAAGGCGTGAGAGGCCTCTGTCT
>URVR01000170.1 GCA_900551355.1 uncultured Eubacteriales bacterium
GTGGGCTCGGAGATGTGTATAAGAGACAGAGCGTGGGCTGGGTGATGTACAGCGCCTCGGCCGCTGCCGTCATGGTGCCGTGCTGCACCACGGCCCAGAAGGTCTCGATGTCCAGATTCGTCATGGCGTTTCTCCTAAAATATATCAAAAGTCGTTTATATTTTACGCGAACAACTTCAATTTTACAAGCGGATATTTTCGTGATATAGTAAAAATCACAAAGGACGAATGCCGCCGCATCCCGTCCGATGTAACGAGATATGCTATTTCTCTACTTTTCTTTCTTTTTCTCTCCCAAATCCCAAATCTCCCAAGAAAAAAGGCAGGGCCTCGGCCCTGCCTTTTTTCGCGCAGAAGCGCGGGCGGCGCGGGGCCGCAGGAAACGGAGATGACGCAGGCGAAGCCGCGCGGAGACGGAGGAAAAGGCTGCCGCCGCGCGGGAGCAGGAAAGCCGGAGGCGGATGCTGTGGAAAAAGCGGCGGGGCCGCCGGGAGACAAAGGGCGATGCGGACGGCGGGACAGCACGGGGAAAAGGATGCCGCCGAGCATAGGCTGCGGAGGCTTCGGCGGGGCGCTTTGATGTGGGACTTGCCGAAAGCGGAGAGACGGTGTATAGTAGGCAGGTCGGGGAGGGATACCATGGGAAGCTTTCAGCTGTATTTTGAAATGATCGGCGCCGTGGCCTTTGCCGTGTCCGGCGCGGCGCTGGGCATCCGCAAGGGGATGGATCTGTTCGGCGTGGCCATGATGGGCATGACCACAGCGGTGGGCGGCGGCATCCTGCGGGACATGATGCTGGGGCAGACGCCGCCGGCGGCGCTGCGGGATCCTACACAGGCGCTGGTGGCCATCGCTGTCTCGGTGCTCTGCTTTTACATTTGGCGTTGGCGAAAAACGGAGCTGCACAACCGCTACGCGGACGCGGTGCTGCTGGTGGCGGATTCCATCGGCCTGGGCATCTTTTCCGCCCACGGCGCGGCCATTGCCATACAGGCGGGATACGGCGCCAACTGGTTTCTGGTGCTGTTTCTGGGTGCCGTCACCGGCGTGGGCGGCGGCGTGCTGCGGGATGTGTGCTGCATGGAGCGGCCCTACATCTTCACCAAGCACATATACGCCTGCGCGTCGCTGGTGGGGGCGGCGGTGTGCCGCGCCCTGTGGCCGCTTGGCATGGGGCTTGCGATGCTGGCGGGGTGCGGCGTGACGGTGGTGATACGCATCTGCGCCGCCACCTTCCGGTGGAGCTTTCCCAAGGCTTGAATACGAGACAAGACGGCACGGCCCTGCGGGGCCGCGCCGTTTTGCCTGATGGGAGGAAAAAACAGGCGGGATACGGGCAAAAGAGCGGGGTATCCGGCGGAAAAACCGCTTGTGACAGGCGGCATATCGTGGTATACTATATTATTCAAAAAAAGCGCGGCGGGAGGTAGACGCAATGGGACTGCACGACGGGCACCGGCAGCGGGCAAAGGAACGCTACGGGCAGGTGGGCGCGGACGCGCTGGCCGACCATGAGCTGCTGGAGCTGGCGCTGTTTTACGCCATTCCGCGGCAGGACACCAACGAGACGGCCCACCGGCTGCTGAAGCGATTCCGCAGCCTGCAGGGCGTCTTGCAGGCGTCGCCGGAGGAGCTGGAGCAGGTGGAGGGCGTGGGCAAAAACGCCGCCCTGCTGCTGCATCTGATGGCGGATATCAGCCAGCGGGCGCGGATCACCAGCCTGCCGGAGAAGATCCTCAACTCACCGGACCGCACCGGTGCCTACTTCATGGAGCTGCTGACGGGGCAGAAGCGGGAGCTTTTGTATCAGGTGTGTCTGGACGGCAAGGGCAAGCTGCTGACCTGCCGGTGTATTGCCAAGGGGACGGTGTCCGCCTCCGCCGTCCATGTGCGGCAGGTGGTGGAGAACGCCCTGTACGCCGGGGCCAGCACCATCATTCTGGCCCACAACCACCCCAGCGGCGTGGCGCTGCCCTCCGACGCCGACGTGCTGGTGACCCATCGGATACAGGAGGCGCTGGCGCCGCTGGGTATCCGGCTGGCCGACCACATTATCGTGGCGGACGACGACTATGTCTCCATGGCGGAGAGCGGATTTTTGCAGAGATAAGGGAGGGCGCTATGCCTGATTTCAAAGTTGTTTCGGAGTACAGCCCCGCCGGCGACCAGCCGCAGGCCATCGAGAAGCTGGCGCAGGGGCTGGAAAACGGCCTGCGGGAGCAGGTGCTCAAGGGCGTCACCGGCTCCGGCAAGACCTACACCATGGCCAAGGTCATCGAGAAGGTCAACCGCCCCACGCTGGTGCTGGCCCACAACAAGACGCTGGCCGCCCAGCTGTGCGAGGAGTTCCGGGAGTTCTTCCCCCACAACGCCGTGGAGTATTTCGTGTCCTACTACGACTACTACCAGCCGGAGGCGTATATCCCCCACACGGATACCTATATCGAGAAGGACGCTTCCACCAACGAGGAGATCGACCGCCTGCGGCTCAGCGCCACCTGCGCGCTGCTGGAGCGGCGGGACGTGATCGTGGTGTCCTCCGTGAGCTGCATCTACGGTCTGGGCGAGCCGGACGACTTCGCCCGGATGATGATCTCTCTCCGCGTGGGCATGACCATGGATCGGGACGAGCTGCTGCGGCGTCTGGTGGAGGATCGGTACGAGCGGAACGACGTGGCGTTCCAGCGGAATATGTTCCGGGTGCGGGGCGACACGGTGGAGCTGTACCCCGCCTATTACAAGGATCGCGCCGTTCGGGTGGAGTTCTTCGGGGACGAGATCGAGCGCATCACCGAGTTTCACCCCGTCACCGGCGCGGCCCTCCGAACCTTGCAGCATATCGCGGTGTA
This sequence comes from uncultured Eubacteriales bacterium, assembly GCA_900551355.1. GTDB lineage: Bacteria > Bacillota > Clostridia > Oscillospirales > Oscillospiraceae > Vescimonas. The sequence continues at coordinate 2,850 of URVR01000170.1, forward strand.
CCCCGCCAGCCACTATGTCACGCCCAAGGACAAGCTGGAGCGGGCGGCGGAGGAGATCGAGCGGGAGCTGGCACAGCAGAAGGCGCTGTTCGAGGAGCAGGGCAAGCTCATCGAGGCCCAGCGTATCGACCAGCGCACCCGCTACGACGTGGAGATGATGCGGGAGCTGGGGTACTGCTCCGGCATCGAGAACTATTCGCGGATCATCTCCCAGCGGCCGGCGGGCTCCCCGCCCATGACGCTGCTGGACTTCTTCCCCGACGACTTTGTGCTGTTCGTGGACGAGAGCCATGTGACGCTGCCCCAGGTGCGGGCCATGTACAACGGCGACCGGGCCCGGAAAACCAGCCTGGTGGACTACGGCTTCCGCCTGCCCTGTGCCTTTGATAACCGGCCCTTGAAGTTTGAGGAGTTTGAAAAGCGGGTCAACCAGGTGGTCTACGTCTCCGC
>URVR01000171.1 GCA_900551355.1 uncultured Eubacteriales bacterium
ATTCGGGAAATACCAGTTGTCCAGCAGGTTGGGGCTGCACGGAAACGCCTTGGTGTCGATGGTGGTGCCGGTGATGGAGATGTTGGCGCCGGGGATGTACGTCGGGCCTGCCGCGCCGGTCTCACCCTGGTCGCCCTTGTCTCCCTTTTCGCCCTTGTCACCCTTCTCGCCTTTGTCTCCCTTTTCGCCCTTGTCACCCTTCTCGCCTTTGTCTCCCTTGTCGCCTTTCGCACCGGTATCGCCTGCGGCGCCCTTTTCACCGGCGGGGCCCTGCGCCCCCGTATCGCCTTTTTCGCCCTTGTCGCCTTTGGGCCCGGCCGCACCGGTGTTGCCCTTGGGGCCGCCGGTGCCTACCGGCAGCTGGCTGGCCTGATAGGCGCCGCTGTCCCCGTCCCACAGCAGCCAATAGCCGTCGGCGCCCGGCTGGGGCGGGTGCGCCGCCAGCTGGCGCATCCGTGTCTCCAGCTCCCGGAACGCCGTGGGCAGCTCCGGCCACGCCGTGCCCTCCGACAGGCTGGCAGGCACCAGCACCTCCGTCACCGTGCTGTGGCGCTGGGTCACGCCGTCGGCGCGCAGGGTGCCCCGCACCTGCAGGGTGTATGTGCCGCCGCTGGGCAGGTTCTCCCGCTTCAGCAGCACGCCCACGCCGCCGGGGCGCGCCTGCAGCGGCAGGGCATCCAGTCCGCCCTCCGGCTCCTGCAGCAGCAGCTCCCAGTCGTACTCCTCCGGCACGTCGCCCACGATGTCCAGCCACACGCTGCCGTTGTCCAGCTGCATGGCCGCCGGCGCACCGTCCCATGTCAGACACCAATCCTTCCATTCGATCATGTTTGCCTCTCCTCTCTGTATGAATGTCACCTCTTCCCCCCGCTTTTTCCCTGGTTGTACGCCTGCGGCACGCTCCTGAAATTCTTTTTTGCCCGCCGGCCAAAAAAATTATGTAAACTTGCGCATGGTATACTGTACTATCCTGACTTTTTTTGTGCTTTCCCAATAAATTTTCACGGATTTATTGCTTTTGCCAAAAAATATGGTATACTGTCTTTGTTTGCATATACAACATCTTCCGCCGCGTTTTGCGGTATGAAGTTTCCATGCTCCGGGCACACTGTTACCAGAGCCTATTGACCATCTGAAAAGAGGGAACTGCCTTGAACAAATACATTATCCACGGCGGTCATCCGCTGTTTGGCGAAGTGACCATCAGCGGCGCGAAAAACGCCGCCGTCGCTATCATCCCCGCCGCCCTTCTGGTGGACGGCGTCTGCCGCATTGAGAACATCCCCCAGATCAGCGACGTGACCCTGTTCTTCTCCATTCTGGAGGAGCTGGGCGCCCGCATCCGGGTGCTGAACCGCCACGCGGTGGAGATCGACTGTCACGCCATCCACAGCACCCGCTCGTCCTACGATCTGGCCCGCCGCATCCGGGCCAGCTACTACCTGCTGGGCGCGCTGCTGGGCCGGTTCGGGCAGGCCACCGTGGCCTTGCCCGGCGGGTGCAATTTCGGCGTCCGCCCCATCGACCAGCATATCAAGGGCTTCACCACCATGGGCGCCGAGGTGTCCGTGGAGGGCGGCTTTATCCACACCGCCGCCAAAAACGGTCGGCTCACCGGCGCGCCGGTGTATCTGGACGTCGTTTCCGTGGGCGCTACTATGAACATCATGATGGCCGCCGCGCTGGCTGACGGCGTCACCACCATCGAAAACGCCGCCAAGGAGCCTCACATCGTGGATCTGGCCAACTTCCTGAACTCCATGGGCGCGGACATCAAGGGCGCCGGCACCGACTCCATCAAGATCCGGGGCGTGGAGCGTCTCACCGGCGGCACCTATTGCATCATCCCCGACCAGATCGAGGCCGGCACTTATATGGCTGCGGTGGCCGCCACCGGCGGTCAGCTGCTGCTGAAGAACATCATCCCCAAGCACATGGACTGCATCAGCGCCAAGCTGATGGAGATGGGCGTGGTGGTGGAGGAGAATGACGACACCCTGCTGGTACGCCGCAGCGAGCCGCTGCAGAAGGCCAACGTCAAGACCCTGCCCTACCCCGGCTTCCCCACGGATATGCAGCCCCAGATCGCCGCCGTGCTGTCTCTGGCGCAGGGCACCAGCCTGGTCACCGAGGGCGTCTACGGCGCCAACCGCTTCAAGTATGTGGACGAGCTGAAGCGTCTGGGCGCCCACATTCAGGTGGACGGCAAGGTGGCCGTCATCGAGGGCACCGACCAGCTGGTGGGTGCGCCTATTCAGGCCTGCGACCTGCGGGCCGGTGCGGCGCTGGTCATCGCCGGTCTGGCCGCCAAGGGCACCACGGAGCTTAGCTGCGTCCAGTATATCGAGCGGGGCTACGAGGATCTGGTGGGCAAGCTCCGCGCCGTCGGTGCGGACATCGCCATGGTGGACGTGCCCGACGAGAGCGAAGTCGAATCCCACATCAGCTGACATACACCTTCCAGCGTCCGCTGCGAGAGGCCGCAGCCTTTGCGGCTTGCTGCAACGGACGCTGTCATTTTCCGGAAAGGTACATACCGCCTTGATCACTGTACATACACTGGCCAGCGGCTCCGAGGGCAACAGCCTGCTGGTCTCCGCCTGCGGCGTCCACCTGCTGGTGGATGCCGGCATCTCCGCCCGCCGCATCAAGCAGTCCCTGTCCCGGCTGGGTCTGACGCCGGACGATCTGTCCGCCATCCTCATCACCCACGAGCACACGGACCACACGGCGGGCCTCGCCACCCTGCTGAAGCACCACGCCGTCCCGCTGTACGCCAGCGGCGGCACGATCTTTTATCTCCGCAGCCGCCTGCCCGGACTGGACGGCTGCCTGCGCCTTGTCGCCCCCGGCAGCGTCTTTTCCATCGGCCCGGCGCAGGTGACGGTGTTCGCCACCAGCCACGACGCCGGGGAGAGCGTGGACTACCGCATCGACTGCGGCGGCGAGGCCGTGGGTATCCTCACCGATACCGGCTTCGTGCCGGAGCCGGCGGCCGCCGCCCTTACCGGCGTGGGTCTGCTGGTGCTGGAAAGCAACCACGATGTGGAATGGCTGCTGTCCGGGCCGTATCCCTATCCCCTGAAGCAGCGCATCCTCAGCCAGCGGGGCCACCTGTCCAACGAGGACGCCGCCGCCTTTGCCCGCCGCATGGCGGAGAGCGGCACCCGCCGCTTTGTACTGGCCCTGTCTCTTATACACATCTGACGCTGCCGACGATCGCATAAGTGTAGAT
>URVR01000172.1 GCA_900551355.1 uncultured Eubacteriales bacterium
ACGAGATTCCTCTACGTCTCGTGGGCTCGGAGATGTGTATAAGAGACAGGGCGTTCAGCGCGTCCTCGATGCGCAGCTTCTTCTCCTTCATCTCCGTCTCGGTGGCGGCGCCCACCTTGATGACAGCCACACCGCCGGCCATCTTGGCCAGACGCTCCTGCAGCTTCTCCTTGTCATACTCGCTGGTGGTCACGCCGATCTGGGCGCGGATCTGGGCCACACGGTCCTTGATGGCCTGGGGATCGCCCATGCCGTCCACGATGATGGTGTTCTCCTTGGTGACCTTGATCTGACGGGCGCGGCCCAGCATGTCGATGGTGGCGTCCTTCAGGGTCAGGCCCAGCTCCTCACTGATGACCTGGCCGCCGGTCAGCACGGCGATATCCTGCAGCATCTCCTTGCGGCGGTCGCCGAAGCCGGGGGCCTTGACGCACACCACGTTCAGCACGCCCTTCAGACGGTTGACCAGCAGGGTGCTGAGGGCCTCGCCCTCCACATCCTCGGCGATGATGAACAGCTTCTTGCCGCTCTGCAGCATCTGCTCCAGCAGGGGCAGGATGTCGCTGATGACGGAGATCTTCTTATCGGTGATGAGGATATAGGGATCGTCCACCACGGCCTCCATCTTCTCCATATCGGTGGCCATGTAGGGGGTGATATAGCCGCGGTCGAACATCATGCCCTCCACCACCTCGCTGTACGTCTCGGCGGTCTTGGACTCCTCGATGGTGATAACGCCGTCGGCGGAGACCTTCTCCATTGCCTCGGCGATGAGCTTGCCGATGGTCTCGTCGCCGGAGGACACGGTGCCCACGCGGGCGATGTCGGCGGTGCCGTTGACCTTCTGGCTCTGCTCCTTGATGGCGCTGACAGCGGCCTCCACGGCCTTGGCCATGCCCTTCTTCATGACGATGGGGTTGGCGCCTGCGGCCAGGTTCTTCAGACCCTCGCGGATCATGGCCTGTGCCAGCAGGGTAGCGGTGGTGGTGCCGTCGCCGGCCACGTCGTTGGTCTTGGTGGACACCTCGCGCACCAGCTGCGCGCCCATGTTCTCAAACGGATCGTCCAGCTCGATCTCCTTGGCGATGGACACGCCGTCGTTGGTGATCAGGGGCGTACCGAACTTCTTATCCAGCACCACGTTGCGGCCCTTGGGGCCCAGCGTGACCTTAACGGTATCGGCCAGCTGATTGACACCGGCCTCCAGAGCCTTGCGGGCCTCGTCGCCGCGCTTGATGATCTTAGACATATAACTTACCTCCTACTCTTACTCCACGATGGCCAGGATGTCGCTCTGCTTGACGATGATGTATTCCACGTCCTCCAGCGTCACCTTGGTGCCGGCATACTTGTCGGTGATGACCTTGTCACCGGCCTTCACGGACATCACGACGGTCTTGCCATCCACGGTGCCGCCGGGGCCTACGGAGATCACCTCTGCCACGGAGGGCTTTTCCTTGGCGGAACCGGTGAGGATGATGCCGCCCTTGGTGGTCTCCTCCGGCTCGGTCATTTTCAGCACCACGCGGTCAGCAAGCGGTGTCAGTTTCATAGCTGCTTCCTCCTTATATACTCAATATTGAAAAACAAAGTCAGCGTTAGCACTCAAACTCTTGGAGTGCTAACGCTGCTTATCATACCACACTATACGGGATTTGCAAGGGGGAAACGGGAAAAATTTGAAAAATTCACAAAATGTTCAACTGCGCAGCGGCTCCCGGGCGGTGCGGTTGCAGCTGCACCCGGCGGGGCCGAAGAAGTTCAGCTTCTTGTCGGCCATTTTGATGGTCACGTCCTGATTGACCACGCTCTCGCCGTCCAGACAGGTGACGATGTCCTCCTTGTCCGAGTGGATGCGGACGACCCGGGGGGTGGAGCAGTGGGCATAGTCGGGGAATTTGTGGTATTCGCCCTTGGAGTACGGCCCCACGAACTTCAGGAACGTCCGGCGGTTCACGGCCTTCACCACCAGCGTGTTCAGCACGCCGTCGTCCATCCGGGCCTCGGCCACGGGCATGAACCCGCCGCCGTAGTACCGGCCGTTGCACACCGATACCAGGGACCAGTCGCCCTCCATGACCGTGTCATCCAGCGACACGATCCAGTGGGAGCCGATGCCCTTGAACAGGAAGTTCACTGCCAGCGAGTAGATGTAGCTGCTCTTGCCGTCCAGCAGGGGGCTTTCGCTGTACTTATGTACGTCCCGGGCCACCCGGGCGTCGATGCCGGAGCAGGCGATGGTCAGGGCGATGCGGCCGTTGACGTCAATGGCGTCCATGGGGAACTGAGGCCCGTCCCACAGATTTTCCGCGTCCCGGAACTTCTCCAGATCGTCGCCGAAGTTCTTGAGGAAGTCGTTGCCGGTGCCCACGGGGATGACGGTCATGGCGGCGTTGTCGTAGCCGATGATGCCGTTGGCCACCTCGTTGACGGTGCCGTCGCCGCCGCAGGCGTAGAACCGCAGCTCCTCGCCGCTGTCACACAGCCGCCGGGCGATCTCCGTGGCGTGGCCCTGCTTCTTCGTCAGGATGCACTGGACGTCCAGATTGTGCTTTGTCCGCAGCGCATCAGCCATGTCGTATATTTTCTGGCGGCTGTCCACCTTGCCTGCCGTGGGATTGATGATGAAAACGTGCTTCATCTCGGGAGCCCCCTCCAAATAAGAGTTTAAGAATTTCTTAGTATTGTACCATGCCGCCGGAAAAGAAAGTGAACAAATTGAAAATAAACGGCCCCGCCGGCAAATTTATCTGCGCCGCTCACACGTTGCCGTACATGAACACGTCGCACTTGATCATGCCGTTGTACAGCTTGCGCTTCTTGGCCGCCGGCCGCCCGAAGGCCCGCTCGAACTCCGTGTGGCTGCTGAGCACCAGCGTCCGCCAGCCCTCCGGCAGCGTCCGCCACACCTTTCCCAGCATGCGGTACAGCTCCTCCGCCTCCTGCCGCTCCAGCAGCCGCTCGCCGTAGGGCGGGTTGGTCACCAGCTGGCCGTATCGGCTGTCCCGCCGGAATTTTGCCGCGTCCGCCACCTCGAAGCGCACGCAGTCGTCCACCCCGGCCTTCCGGGCGTTGTCCCGCGCGATGTCCACGGCCCGGGGATCGATGTCGCCGCCCCAGATGTCGTACCTGTCTCTTATACACATCTCCGAGCCCACGAGACGTAGAGGAATCTCGT
>URVR01000173.1 GCA_900551355.1 uncultured Eubacteriales bacterium
CTACACTTATGCGATCGTCGGCAGCGTCAGATGTGTATAAGAGACAGGTATCATACAGGACGCAACTTTTTTTGTAAAGTGACAAAATCTCATCTTTCTATTAGAGAATGTCATAGATGCATAATCGCCGGTTTCCGCCGCAGAATAAGAGGGGTTGCCACAGCGGGATGGACGGGGTATAATACCACCATGAAGGACCGTCATGATGGGAGGTGCGGGCATGGACACGAAAAAGCTGGCGGCGCTGGCGGCGGCGGTGCGGCTGGGCAGCTTCACCCGGGCGGCGGAGGAGCTGGGCTACACCCAGTCCGGCCTGACCCACATGATGAACAGCCTGGAAAAGGACGTGGGCTTTCCCGTGCTGGTGCGGAGCCGCACCGGCGTGCGCCTGACCCCGGCGGGACAGCGCATTTTCCCGCTGGTGCAGGAGTGCCTGCACGGCGCGGAGGCGCTGGAGCGGGAGATCCTGCTCATCAACACCCATCAGGAGGAGAGCGTCCGCGTGGCGGCCTACGACTCCATCGCCCGCCACTGGCTGCCGGAGGTGATCCAGCAGTTCCGCCGGAGCCATCCGGACATCGGCGTGGACATCCAGATGGGCAGCGTGCAGGAGGTGTACCGCTGGGTGCAGGAGGGCCGGGTGGACATGTGCTTCGCCAGCCGGCAGGAGAGCGTGGCGCTGGACTGGACGCCCCTGCGGGACGACGAGCTGTTTGCCATCCTGCCGCCGGACTACGACAACGGCGGGCGGGAGGTGTTCCCGGTGGCGGATTTCGCCGGCAGGGAATTTCTGATGCCCTCCATGGGCTTCAATCTGGACATCATGCGGGTGCTGAACCGCCATGGTGTGCTGCCGCTGATCCGCACCACGCAGGTGTCGGACAGCGTCATCATCTCCATGGTGGAGCACGGACTGGGCGTGAGTATGCTGTCCCGGCTGGTGCTGCAGGGGCGGCAGGATGACGTGCAGGCGCTGCCGCTGGCGCCACGGGCCGTCCGTGAGCTGGGCATCGCCTCCCGGCCCCGAAAGGAGCTGCGGCCCGCCGTGCGGCGGTTCATCGCCGAGGCCCGGGAAATGATCGAAAAAATGTGAGGATACTATGCTGGAATTTCATGAACTGACTGTCAACGAGGGGGCGCGCCTGCGCTCGTATTATGAGACGTGCGATTACCGCCTGTGCGAATACTCGCTGGGCGTGAAGCTCATGTGGCGGGGGCACCTGCACCCGTGGTTTGCCGAGGCGGCGGGCTGCCTCATCATCCGCAACTGCATCGAGGGGGAGTATGTGTTCGACTACCCCATCTTGGGGCCGGAGGGGGACGCGGAGGCGGCCCTCGCCGCCATCGAGGCATACTGCGGCGAAAAGGAGCTGCCGCTGGTGCTGTCCGTGGTGCCGGAGGACAAGGCGGCGCAGCTGGTGCTGCGCTATCCCCGCGTCCGGGTCGTCAGTGAGCGGCCGTGGAAGGACTATCTCTACCGCACCGAGGATCTGGCGCAGTTCGCAGGACGGCGGTACAGCGGCCAGCGCAACCACGTCAACAAGTTCCGCCGGGACTATCCGGACGCGGAGTTCGTGGCCCTCACCGACCCGGAGGATCCCCGGCTGGCGGCGTTCTGGACGGACTACGAGGCGGAGTTCCACAAATCCGGGCCGCTGGCCAAGCAGGAGCTGGTGCTGGCCCAGGAGATGTTCTCCCTGCTGGGCACCGGCTGGTTCTGCGCCGGCGGCGTGCTGGCGGAGGGACGGCTGGTGGCTGTCAGTCTGGCGGAGAAGTGCGGCGGTACGCTGGTGAACCACATCGAAAAGGCGCTGTACTCCCACGCCGGGGCATATCCCGCCATCGTGCAGGCCTTCGCGGCCCACTACGGCGCGGACTGCCTGTGGATCAACCGGGAGGACGACGCCCGCGACAAGGGGCTGCGCACCTCCAAGCTGCAGTACCTCCCGGCGGCGCTGGGCGGCAAGGTGCGGCTGGAGGTGGGCACGGAGCTGGATATGCTGCGCCGCGTACCCACATTGAAAACCGAGCGCCTGACCCTGACGGCTCTGCGACCCGGCGACAAGGAGGCGTACAACGCCCTGTGTCTGGACGACGACCGCAACCGCTGGTGGGGCTACGACTACCGTACCGGTCTGGGGGACAAGCCCCTGACGGAGGACTATTTTCTGGACGCGGCCAAGGCGGACTTCGCCGCACGCCGCGCCGTGAACTTCGCCGTGCGGCTGAAGGGAAAGCTCATCGGCGAGGTGGTGCTGTACCGCCCGGATTTCCGGGGAGGCTTCGAGCAGGGCTGCCGCATCGCGCCGGCCTATGCCGGTCACGGCTACGGCACCGAGGCCTTTGCGGCGGCGGCAGACTGGGCGCTGTACCATCTGGGGCTGAACCGGGTGGTGGCCAAGTGCTTCCGGGAGAACGAGGCGTCCCGCCGGATGCTGGCATCCTGCATGCGGCCCAGCGGCGAGGACGAGACATACTTCTATTTTGAAAAAACGGTATAAAGCAAAGCACCTCCGCGCACAATGAGCGCGGAGGTGTTTGTATATGTACTACGAGACGCTGACCGATCTGCTGAACAACGACCCCGCCGCCTACGAGTACTTTTACGCCCTGCCGCCGGAGATGCAGACCGCCCTCCAGCAGCACGGGGGTATCCGCTCCCTGTCCCAGCTGCGGCAGGCCGCTGCCGATGAGCAGCTCCAGCGCCGCCCCGGCGCGTTCTGAAAAGAGACCCCCGGCCCGCAGGCCGGGGGTCTCTCCGTTATCGCTGATATTCAAACTCCAGATCGTACATGCTGACGATGTCGCCGTCCTGGATGCCCATGTCCTCCAGTGTGTCGAACAGGCCGCTCTGGCGCAGCATCTTGTCGAAGTACATCCGGCTCTCGTAGTCGGAGAAGTTGATGTTGCCCATGAGCCGCTGGAGCCACGGACCCTCCACCAGCCAGGTGTTGTCCTCCCGCTCGATGTGCAGCGGCTCGGTGGTGTCGATGACCGGCGGCTTGGGGACGTACTCCGGCTCGTACACCGTGACCGGCGGCAGCTCATGGAGCCGCTGACCGATGCGCTGCACCAGCTCCCGCGTGCCCTGATGGGTGGCGGCGGACATGGCGAAGAACCTGTCTCTTATACACATCTGACGCTGCCGACGATCGCATAAGTGTA
>URVR01000174.1 GCA_900551355.1 uncultured Eubacteriales bacterium
GGGCTCGGAGATGTGTATAAGAGACAGACCGTGACCCTCACCGTGTACCGCAACGGCCAGTATATCGAGACGGAGCTGACCTTCGACGCCCAGCCCCAGACCACCGGCTCGCAGGAGGACACCACCCAGAGCAGCGGCAGCAGCGGCAATAACGGCGGCAATGGCTACGGCCAGATGCCCGACAACTGGCAGGACTTCTACAACTACTTCTTCGGCGGCCGCGGCTAAGCGGCGCATACGACCCCAGGACCTCCGGCTCAGCCGGAGGTCCTGTTTTTTTGCGCCGCGGAAATTCCTCTTGTACTCCGCGGAAAAGTAGTATATAATATACCGTATTAAATTGTGTCCATATTCAATTTGTTACCATTTCCGCAGAAAGGAAGTCAGCTATGATAAAAGTCCCCACTGAGCACGGTGAGATCACCATCAGCGACGCGGTGTTCACCACCATCACCGGCGCGGCGGCCACCAACTGCTTCGGCGTCAAGGGCATGGCCCAGCGCAGCATGACGGACGGTCTGGTCCACCTCCTGCGCCCGGAGGCTATGAGCAAGGGCGTCAAGGTCACCTACAACGACGACGGTACCGTTTCCATCGAGCTGCATATCATCGTGGAAAACGGCGTCAATATCGCCACTGTCTGCCGTTCCATTATGAGCGAGGTCAAATATGTGGTCAATCTCAACACCGGCGTCACCGTCAAGGCGGTGAACGTCTGCGTGGATTCCGTCACGGTGTGACATCGCTAAGAAGGAGAAAATACGACATGACAGATAGGATCAGCGGCGGCGCCTTCAAGCAGATGGTCGCCTTCGGCGCCGCGTGCATTGCCCAGCAGAAACAGACCATCAACGATCTCAACGTGTTCCCGGTGCCGGACGGCGACACCGGCACCAATATGTGCCTGACCATCCAGACGGCGGTGAACGAGCTGCGCAAGTGCCAGCCCGCCACAGTGGACGAGGCCGCCAAGGTCACGGCCTCCGGCCTGCTGCGGGGCGCCCGCGGCAACTCCGGCGTCATTCTGTCCCTGCTGTTCCGGGGCATGAGCAAGGTGCTCAAGGGTACGGCGGAGGCGGACGGCGCACAGCTGGCCGCCGCCATGCAGGAGGGCGTGGCCACCGCCTACGGCGCGGTGATGAAGCCCGCCGAGGGTACGGTGCTCACCGTGTCCCGTCTGGCCGCCCAGCGGGCGCTGGAGGCGGCGGGAGAGCAGAACTCCGCCGAGTATGTGCTGGAGGAGGCCATCAGGACCGGCTACGCCACACTGGCGGAGACCACCGAGATGAACCCGGTGCTGAAAAAGGCCGGCGTGGTGGATGCCGGCGGCAAGGGCTACCTCATCATTCTGGAGGGCATGCTCCGGGCTCTGCGGGGCGAGGAGATCCCCGAGGTGGAGGAGCAGACCGAGGAGAAGGCGGACTTTGCCGCCATCGGCGACGAGGACATCACCTTCGCTTTCGACACCGTATTTGTCGTCCGCAAGACCACGGACCGCCCGCTGGACGGCCTGCGGGAATATCTGGGCAGCATCGGCGACAGTCTGGTCATCGGCGAGGATGACGAGTCCTTCAAGGTGCACGTCCACACCGACACCCCCGGCGACGCCCTGAACGAGGCCCAGAAGTACGGCACGCTGGAGCTGGCGAAGATCGAGAATATGCGCACCCAGGCGGCGGATCTGGCGGCAGGCCGCAAGGCCCAGTCCACCGACGATCTGGACGCCATCGAGGAGGAGCTGGAGAACGGCGCCTGCGCCGTGGCCGCGCCGGAGAAGCGGTATGGCTTTCTGGCGGTCTGCGCCGGGGACGGCCTTGCCGCCGTGTTCCGCGATCTGGGCGTGGATCGCATCGTGTCCGGCGGCCAGACCATGAACCCCTCCACCGAGTCCATCCTCCGGGAGATCGACCAGACCCCCAGCGAGGTGGTGTTCGTCCTGCCCAACAACAAGAACATCATCATGGCAGCCCAGCAGTGCGTGGGTCTGACGGAGAAGGAGGTCATCGTTGTCCCCACCGCCACCGTGCCCCAGGGCATCTCCGCCATGATGTGCGTGGACACGGAGGAGCCGGATCCGCAGAATATTTTGCAGGCCATGACCGACGCCGCGGCCAACGTCACCACGGCCCAGATCACCTACGCCGCCCGCAACTCCGATTTCGACGGCTTCGCCATCAACGAGGGCGACTATCTGGCCCTGTGCGACGGCAAGCTGCTGGGTACTGACCGCAGCCTGGACGTTCTGCTGGAGCGGCTGGCCCGTCTGGCGGCGGACAAGAGCGCCGAGTTTATCACCGTCTACGCCGGTGAGGGCGTGTCCGACGAGGACGCCGCCCGCGCCGCAGCCCTGTTCGAGACGGTGTGCCCCGATGCGGAGGTCAGCGCCCTGCCCGGTGGTCAGCCGGTGTATTACTACATCGTGGCCATCGAATAACGACAACGGAACGTATAATTCGACAGGAAATACACTATTTGTATTTGGATTTCGCCTAAAAACAACGAACCGCCCCCTGATGCATGCGCATCAGGGGGCGGTTTTTCTGTGCGTTTTCTCAGGCTGCGGCCGCGTCCTCCTCGGCGGAGGTGTTATCCTCCGCCTGCTCGTCGATGCTGACGGAATCGTGCACCGCGGTGCGGGTAACGCTGTCGGCGGTGAGGATGGTGCCCTCGCCCCCGGCGCACCGGACGGTGACGCTGTCGCCCACGTTGAAAATGACGGCCTCCGGCGCTGCGGCGGCGGAGATGACGTAGTAGGTGCTGCCGCCGCTCAGCCGCAGGTAGTACAGGGTGTTGCCGTCCACCACGGCGGAGCGGATGTCGGCGATAACGCCGCTGATCTCCTGCCCGCCTGTGACGGGCAGCTGCGCCGCGTCGCCGGTGACAAGGCCCTTCTCCGCCAGGATACGGCGGTAGTTGCTCTCACACTCGGCCACGGTGCCGCCGGTGGCCACGATCTGGTACTGGCTGACGTTGACCATGGCGTACATCTTCACCAGCTGCGCCGCGTCCTTCAGCGCCATGAAATATGTGGGCTGGTCGGAGATGTTCAGCAGCAGCGGGAACGTGGCGGTGTACTTCATCTGCTGCACCTGACCCTCGGCGCTGTCCATGGCCTGTCTCTTATACACATCTCCGAGCCCACGAGACGTAGAGGAATCTCGT
>URVR01000175.1 GCA_900551355.1 uncultured Eubacteriales bacterium
ATCTACACTTATGCGATCGTCGGCAGCGTCAGATGTGTATAAGAGACAGATCCGCCTCCGCGCCCTTGCGGACGGACTTCATCTTGCCCTTCATGACCAGGCAGATCATCAGCGCCACGCCGCAGCCCACCGCCAGCGCCGGCAGGATCACCTTGCCCAGCGGCTTGGTCATGGGATGGCCGTCTGCCGCCTGCTGGAACATGTCCTCACAGGCGGTCAGGTAGGCGTTGAAGCCGCCGTACCAGTCATCCGCGCCGAAATAATCCAGAAAGCTGTCCTCCAGCACCGTCTGGGCGTAATTACCCACCATGCTCTTGGCGTAGCCGTCCCGGACGTACAGGGCGTAGCTCCGGTCCCAGGTGCTCATCAGCAGCAGCACGCCGCTGCGCTCTCCGCCGATGCCGAAGTCCTGCCCATTGTAGATCTCGCAGGCCGCGCCGTAGACATCGTCGGCGTACTCCTCATAGTCGCGGATGGTGACGATGTACACCGCGCAGTCGTACTGCCACGAGATACGGTCGGCCTCGGCCTCCAGCGACGCCCACTGGTCATCGGTCAGCATACCCTCCGTGTCGTAGATCAAGGTATCGCCCGGCATCTGCTCCGCCCAGGCGGGGGCGGTCAGCAGCAGCGCCGCCAGCAGCGCCAGCAGGCATGTACAAATTCTCTTTTGCATCTGTCCGTCCCTCCCTTATGCCAGCAGCATGATGGCGGCAGCGATGGCCGTCACCGGCGCGGCGATGGTGCCGAAGATGGCCCAGAACTTGCCCATATCCGTGGGCAGGTCACCCACCAGCTTGCCGGTCTGCCCGTTCATGGCGAACAGGAAATCCTTCCCGTTCCACTTGGTGTGCAGCATCCACACCGGCAGCAGGGCATAGTGGACTTTGCCGCGCTTCAGCTGGATGTCCTGCCGCAGGGGCGTGCAGGTGTCGTACTGTTCCGCCGTCCGGCGCAGAGCGGCCTCCAGCGAAGCGGCGCACCGGCTGTCGGCGCGGTCATGGCTGTCGGCCACGCTGACATCGTACTTGTTAGCCAGGAAGCCGGGCAGGTACGCGGTGGAGAAGGGCTTCAGATCGGCGTAGTCATACGGCTCAATGGAGTCCATGTGGTCGTCCGGCATCTTGCTGGACGCATCCACGGGGACTTTTTCAAAGGCAATGGAACCGCCGCGGCGGACATCGTAGTGCTCCGTCTCGGTGACCTCCTCGTCGCCGCTGTCGTAAACGTGTGTGATGCAGCCCTCGTAGTCCACGACACCCTCGGCTCTGCCGTCGAACATCCAGAAGGGTACATACACGCCCTGGATCTCCTCGATGTGATTGCCGTTGGTGAACGCCTTGGGCAGCAGGGGCTTGCCCTTGTAGTGGTTTTTCAGCGCCGCCACCGCGTCCTCCTTGCTGAGCCTGAAGGGCAGGACAAAGTCCGGCTTCAGCGCGCCGCTGAACTGCCCCGGCACCACGGTGGGATTGCCGCAGTAGGGGCAGGAGGTGGCGGCGGTGCTGGCGTCGCAGAGCAGCTCCGCGCCGCAGGAGGGGCAGTTGTAGGCCTTCATGCCGTCGGCCTCCTCGCCCCAGTCGCTGGTCAGGCCAGAGGTGTCCCAGCCCCGGGCCTCCATGTCCGCCATCTTCTGGCGGTTGGCTTCGGCCTTGGCCTCCGCCTTTTCGGACGCCGCCACCGCGGCAGCTTCCTTGTCAGCGTACAGCTTTTCGATCTCCGCCACATCGTACTTGCCGCCGCAGAAGTCGCACTCCAGCTTGCCGGACGCACCCACGAAGTGCAGCGGGCCGGTGCAGGCCGGGCATTTATAGTTGGTCACTTGGGATGCCATATTCTCTCCTCCCGTCTCTCGTTTCCGGTATGTCCGCCGTCAGGGCCGGGGCTTCCCGCACTCTGCGCAGAACTTGCCCTTGTTGACCGTTCCGCACGCACACGTCCACTCGTCGCTGGCAGGCTTGGGCTGGCCGCATTCAGCGCAGAATTTGCCGGTGTTCACCGCGCCGCAGGCACATTTCCACTCGCCGGCGGGCGCGGGCTTGGGCTGGCCGCATTCGGCGCAGAACTTGCCGGTGTTGCCGCTGTGCCCGCAGGTGCAGGTCCACCCGGCGGGTGCAGTGGGGGCGGGCTGTACCGCCTGCTGCGCCTGTTGCTGCTGGCCCATGGCAAACAGGTTCTGGGCGTTCATGCCGCCGGCCTGACCGGCCATGTTCATACCCATGAAGGCCATGGCAGGGCCTGCGCCCTGGTTGTTGGCCGCCATCTTCATGGCGTCGCCCTGGCTGCCCACAAGATGCGCCGCCGCGCGGGTGGGATCCATGAACGCCGCGTTGCGCTGCAGCTCCTTGAGCATCTTCTCGTCTTCCTCGTCGGCGGTGACGCTGGACACGCCGAAGGAGACGATCTCGATGCCCCGCAGGTCGCGCCATTTCTTGGAGAGGACCTCGTTCAGGGCGTCGGCCAGCTCCAGCGTATGGCCGGGCAGCTGGGAGTAGCGGATGCCGTTTTCGCCGATCTTGGCGAAGGCGGGCTGAAGGGCGGTCAGCAGCTCCGTTTTCAGCTGGCCGTCCAGCCGGTTGCGGGTGTAGTCCTCGCTGACGTTGCCGCAGACGTTGGTGTAGAACAGCATGGGGTTGCTGATGCGGTAGCTGTACTCGCCGAAGCAGCGGATGCCCACGTCGATGTCGATACCGGCCCGCTGATCCACCACCCGGAAGGGAACGGGGGACGGCGTGCCGTACTTGTTGCCGATAAGCTCCTTAGTGTTGAAGTAGTAGATGCGCTGATCCTTGGGGGCCTCGCCGCCGAAGGTGAAGCGGTTGGCCATGTTGTTGAACACGTTTTTGATGCCGTCGCCCAGACTGCCGCAGAACAGTGACGGCTCGGTGGACATATCGTAGGTGTACTCGCCGGACTCGGCGCACATATCCACGATCTTGCCCTGGTCCACGATGAGCATGCACTGGCCGTCCGCCACCGCGATGACGGAGCCGTTGCTGATGACGTTCTCATCGCCCTTGGTGTTGCCGGAGCGCCTGGTGGTCTTTTTCTGGCCCTTCACCGCCAGTACGTTTTCAGGAATGGCCTCACAGTAGAAACTGTCTCTTATACACATCTGACGCTGCCGACGATCGCATAAGTGTAGA
>URVR01000176.1 GCA_900551355.1 uncultured Eubacteriales bacterium
CTACACTTATGCGATCGTCGGCAGCGTCAGATGTGTATAAGAGACAGGTCTTATGGTGCGCTGCGAAGCAGCGCCGGTTTTAATGGTTCCAGATGAACTGCATCACGAGGATGGCCACAGCCCCGGCGGCGATAAACACACCGGCGATGAGCATGGCCGCCTTCAGCGCGCCGCCCATGGCGGCACGGCGCTGCTCCTGGGTGAACTGCTCCTGCCCCTCCCACGGACGGTCGCCGGTGCTCTGCGGCGCCTGAGACCGCTGCTCCTTTTTGGGCAGGCGGGGAAACAGCATGGGCGACGGCTCGATACCGCTCATATCGGCGATGGTGCGTCCGTCGTCGTCCTGATACGTCCGCTTCTTTGCCATCACTTATCGTACAGATGGCACGCCACGAAGTGGCCCGGCTCCAGCTCGCGCTGAACGGGGACCTCCTCCTTGCAGCATTCCATGCAGTTGGCGCAGCGGGTGTGGAACTTACAGCCCTTGGGCGGGTTGGCGGGAGACGGGATGCTGCCCTCCAGCACGATCCGGTTCATCTTCACCGTGGGATCAGGCACCGGAATGGCGGAGAACAGAGCCTTGGTATAGGGGTGCAGCGGGTTGCGGAAGATGTCCTCCGTGGCGCCGTACTCCACCAGATTGCCCAGATACATGACGCCCACCGTGTCGGAGATGTGCTCCACCACGGACAGGTCATGGCTGATGAACAGATACGTCAGGTTGTACTTCTCCTGGATGTCCTTCAGCAGGTTGATGATCTGCGCCTGAATGGACACGTCCAGCGCGGACACCGGCTCGTCGCAGACGATGAACTCAGGGTTCAGCGCCAGTGCCCGGGCGATGCAGATACGCTGCCGCTGGCCGCCGGAGAACTCATGAGGATAACGGTCCTTGTGGAAGGGCTGCAGACCGCAGTTGTCCATGACCTTGTCGATATAGTCGTCGAACTCCTCCTTGGGCACCAGATTGTGCTCGCGGACGGCCTCGCCGATGATCTCGCCCACCGGCATACGGGGGGACAGAGAGGAGAACGGATCCTGGAAGATGATCTGCATCTTGGTGCGCATGGTGCGCATCTCCTTGGGCGACAGGTCATAGACCTCCTGCCCGTTGAACAGCACCTGGCCGGACGTCTTCTCGTCGTACAGCCGGAGGATGGTGCGGCCGGTGGTGGTCTTGCCGCAGCCGGACTCGCCCACCAGCCCCATGGTGGTGCCGCGCTTGAGGTTGAACGTCACGCCGTCCACGGCCTTGACGTAGCCCACGGTCTTGGACACCATGCCGCCCTTGATGGGAAAATACTTCTTCAGGTGGTTGACCTGCAGAATATACTGGGGATCATACTCCACGGGGGTGAAATCATTGTCGATAGAGAGCGAGGACTTCTTCGCCGTCTTGGCGTGCTCCTGCTCCTTGACAAACTCGTCGGCGTTCTGCTTTTGGGTCTCCTTCAGCTCGCTCAGGACCTGATCGTCATTCTTACCTGCTTTCCAGAACGGCATCTTATTCACCCTCCTTTCCGTTGTCGGCGCTGCCGGTCATTTCCCGCTCCACCTGCTCCTCCAGATCGGGCCGCCTGCCGCCGTAGTAGCGGTAGCAGCTGACCTTGTGGGTGGGGGAAATGCTGACCTCACAGGGATACTCGCCGCTGCACTGTGCCACGCACATCTCGCAGCGATCCTTGAAGTAGCAGTAATCCGGCATGTTGATGGGGTTGGGCACCTTGCCGGGGATGGAGTACAGCTTCTCCACCTGACGGCCCACCACAGGCTTGGAGGCCATCAGGCCGATGGTATAGGGGTGAGCGGGGTGCGCGAAAATCTCCTGCGCCGTGCCCTGCTCCACGATGCGGCCGGCGTACATGACCACCACATAGTCCGCCATCTCGGCGATGACG
Organism: uncultured Eubacteriales bacterium; assembly: GCA_900551355.1. Lineage (GTDB taxonomy): Bacteria > Bacillota > Clostridia > Oscillospirales > Oscillospiraceae > Vescimonas. Next base: position 1,899 of record URVR01000176.1, read on the forward strand.
CCCAGATCGTGGGTAATGAACATAATGGAGGAGTTGATTTTATCCTTCAGGTTCCGCAGCAGATCCAGGATCTGCGCCTGAATGGTCACGTCCAGCGCCGTGGTAGGCTCGTCGGCGATGATGAGCCGGGGGCTGCACGCCAGTGCCATGGCGATCATGACACGCTGGCGCATACCGCCGGACAGCTCGTGGGGGAAGTTCTTGTACACGCCCTCGCTGTTGGCGATGCCCACCATCTCCAGCAGCTTGATGGAGTGCTCCTTGATCTGCTCCTCCGTCTGGCCCTTTTCGCCGTGGAGGGCAATGACCTCATCCAGCTGGTCGCCGATGCGGAACACCGGATTCAGAGCGGTCATCGGCTCCTGGAAGATCATGGAGACGATGTTGCCCCGCAGGTGCTGCATCACAGAGTCGGGGGTCTTGGTGACGTCGTAGGCCTTATTACCCAGATTCAGGCGGATCTCGCCCTCCACCACCTGACCCTGCGGCCGCTGCAGCAGCTGCATCAGGGACAGACTGGTGACGGACTTGCCGCAGCCGGACTCACCCACCACGCCCACGGTCTTGCCGATGGGCACGGAGAAGCTGACGCCGTCCACGGACTTGACCACGCCGGTGTCGGTAAAGAAGTAGGTGTGGAGGTTGTCGAATTCCACGGCGTTGCTGGGATCGTGCATCTGAGTGAGGTACTCCGTCTCCGGCACGTTTTTCCGCTTCCGCTTCTTCTCCAGCTCGTTGGTAATCCTGCGGTTCTCCTTGGAGATACGGCGGGATTCCTTTGCGGACAGATAACCGTCGTTGTGTTTCTTAGCCATTCCGATCCTCTCCTTTCTCAGCGCTTCATCTTCGGGTCGAACGCGTCACGCAGACCGTCGCCCACGAAGTTGAAGCCCAGCACTGTCAGCATCAGGCAGATACCGGCGGGGATCCAGATGAACCAGTACTCCGTCAGAACGTAGGAGTTGGACACGTCGTTCATGATGTTGCCCCAGGAAGCGAAGGGGAACTTGACGCCCAGGCCCAGGAAGGACAGGGTCGCCTCGGTGATGATGGTGGAACCCAGGCTCATGGTGCAGTTGACGATGAGCTGCGGGATGACGTTGGGGATCAGGTGCCGGAAGATGCGGCGGGACACGCTGATGCCGCAGGCCTCGGTGGCGGTCATGAACTCCTGCTCGCGCAGAGACAGGATCTGGCCTGTCTCTTATACACATCTCCGAGCCCACGAGACGTAGAGGAATCTC
>URVR01000177.1 GCA_900551355.1 uncultured Eubacteriales bacterium
TCTCCGACTGACTGCCGGCGGGCGCGGAGGGCGCGGCAGGGGACTTGGGGACGTCGCCGGTGACGTTCTCAAAGGGCGTGCCCCAGAAGTCGCTGTTCATGCGCTTCATGCTGTTTTCCGTCATGGAGCGGATCACGTCCAGCTGCTGGAGAATGATCTTGTCTTTCTTGTCCATAGAGTGACCTCCTCAGTGAGATAGGTGGATATTGCGCATGGCGCGGAACAGCAGACCGGCCACAAAGCCGGTGAGCGTACCGGTGACCAGGGAAACGGCCAGCAGGAACGGCAGGTAGCCCAGCACCATGGTATTGCCCAGTGTGATGCAGGCGGCGGACATCTGGCCGATGTTGTGGGCGGCGGCGCCGCCGATGGACACGCCGTAGACGGAGAGGCCCCGGCAGCGGCGCAGGACGATCATCACCAGCATGGCGGTGATGCCGCCCAGCAGGCTGAACAGCAGAGCCGACAGGTTGCCGGCGAACAGGCCGCCCAGCAGGCACCGGGCCGTCAGGATGGTCAGCGCGGGGACGGCGCCCAGCTCGTAGAGAGCGAACACGGTGACGATGTTGGCAAGACCCAGCTTCACGCCGGGCAGCGGCACCACCAGCGTCACGGGGAACAGGTTTTCCAGGGTGCTCAGGCCCAGCGCCAGCGCGGTCAGCACGGCGCACAGGGCGATGGAGCGTGCGTTCAGCTTCACGGCGCACCTCCTAACCCAGCACCGCGTCCACGTCGGACGAGGTGCTGACCAGTGAGATCACCACCTGCGCCGGCAGGCACACGATGGACTGTCCCGCCCGGGTGATGGCGCCGGTGTGGACGCAGTCCTGCCCCGGGCAGTCGGAATCGGCGATATACGCGGCGTCGCCGCTTATCCGGACGGTCAGGTGGTAGGTGCCGTCGTCCAGCGGGATCACCAGCTCCTTGTCGAGGCCGGTGAGGGCCACGGTGCGGACGGTCTGTCCGTGCTGGGTGATGACGGCGGTGAGCTGTCCCGCGCCGGTCCTGGGGCCGTAGAACAGCAGGGCCGTGGCCACGGCCAGCGCGACGACGGCGGCGGCCACCAGTGCGTCCAGCGGCTTAGGCCGCAGGCTGGGCGGCGATGGGTTGGAAGTCATAGGCGCAGTCCTCCGGGGCGGTGATGGCGTCCGACAGGCCGGGGGTGTACAGCAGACGGCCGTCGGCGGTGATGAGGATCAGGTCAAAGCCGCCGTGGGTACGCCAGAAGGACACGGCCTCCTGCTCGCCCATGACGTAGAGCGCGGTGGAATAGGCGTCCGCCGCCGTGCCGTCGTCGGAGATAACGGTGACGGACAGCAGATCGCTGTCGGCGGGGCATCCGGTGCGGGGATCCAGAATGTGCTGGTACACCGTGCCGTCCTCCGCCACGAAGTAGCGCTGGTAGCCGCCGGAGGTGACGGCGAAGCAGTCGGTAAGGGCCACCGTGGCGGCGTAGCCGGTGCCGGCGGGATCCTGGATGCCCACGTTCCACGGCGCGCCGTCGGGCCTGCTGCCGCAGACGTAGACGTTGCCGCCCAGCGATACCACGGCGGAGGTAACGTCGTAGGCGCGGAGAATGTGGGCCACCTGCCCGGAGGCGTAGCCCTTGGCGATGCCGCCCAGATCCACGGCGCAGCCCTCGTCCAGCGTCACCTCGGTGTCCATGTGGACGTGCTCGCCGCCCACCAGCGGCAGCAGGGCGTCGATCTCCTCCTGGGTGGGGACGTGGGGCGCGTCGGAGGTGATGCCCCACAGGGCCACCAGCGGGGCCACAGTCATATCAAACGTGCCGCCTGTCTCATCGGCAAGGGCCAGCGCCCGCGTCAGCAGCTCCCGCGTCTCCTGCTGCACCGACACGGCCTCACCGGCATTGAGCCGGCTGATGTCGCTGGTGTCGATGGTGCGGGAGAGGGTGGCCTCCAGCCGGTTGATCTCCTGGGAGGCGGCGGTCAGCGCCTCACCGGCGTTGTCGCCGTAGGCGGCCAGGGTCATGTAGGTGTCCATGGCGAACAGGGATATCTCCTGCGGCTTTTTCGCCCCGCAGGCGGCAAGGGCCAGCACCGTCAGGCAGGCCAGCAGCAGACAGGCGAGACGTTTCACAGCTCCCGCCGCCCTTCCAGTGCCCGCATCAGCGTGGCGTCGTCGGCAAATTCCAGATGGCCGCCTACGGGGATGCCGTAGGCCAGCCGGGTGACCTTTACGCCGAAGGGCTTCAGCAGCCGGGCGATGTACAGGGCCGTGGCCTCCCCCTCGGTGTCGGGATTGGTGGCCATGATGACCTCAGTGATGCCGCCCTGGGCCACCCGGTCCAGAAGGGATCTGATGTGCAGGTCGTCGGGGCCAACATGGTTCATGGGGGACAGTACGCCGTGGAGAACGTGGTAGCGGCCGCGGTACTCCCGGCTGCGCTCGATGGCGATGACGTCCCGGGGGTCGGCCACCACGCAGATGGTGGCGTCATCCCGCCGGGGGTCGGCGCAGATGGGGCACAGGCCGCCGGCGGTCAGGTTCTGGCAGGCGGGGCACAGCGTCACGCTGCGCTTGGCGTCGGTAATGGCGTCGGCGAAGGCCTGGGCCTCCTCGGCGGGCAGGCTCAGCACATGGAACGCCAGACGCTGGGCGGACTTGTAGCCCACGCCGGGCAGCTTGGCAAACTGTTCCACCAGCTTTTCCAGTGGAGCGGGGAAGTATTCCATAGCGTTCAACCTCTCAGTGCGGCAATGGTGGCGGGGATGTCGGCGGCCTTGTACACGGCGGAGCCGGCCACCAGCACATTGGCGCCGGCGGCGATGCAGAGCCTGCAGGTCTGGGTGTCCACGCCGCCGTCCACCTCCAGCTCGCAGGCGGGGTTCATGGCGTCGATGTAGCCCCGGATGGTCTGGACCTTGGGCATCATGTCGGCCATAAATTTCTGACCGCCGAAGCCCGGCTCCACCGTCATGACCAGGATCAGCTCCACCTTGTCGATAAAGGGCAGCACGGCGCTGGCGGGGGTCCTGGGCTTCACCACCACGCCGGCTTTCTTGCCCTTGGCGTGGATCCTGTCGATGGCGGCCAGGATGTTCTCCTCCTGTCTCTTATACACATCTCCGAGCCCACGAGACGTAGAGGAATCTC
>URVR01000178.1 GCA_900551355.1 uncultured Eubacteriales bacterium
AGCCTGCTGTGCGGGCGCAGGTGCAGGAGCGGGAGTCTCCTTCTTTGCTGCGGCTGCAGCAAAGACCTGCTCGATCGAATCAATCTGGTTCTGCTGCGTGATATAGTCAAAAATCACGTTCAGCTGGTCTTCCGATAAATTCTGGGAGCTGCTTTTCGGCTTTTCATAGAACTTCCCGACGATCTCGATCAGCTTCTTGGCCGGCATCGCAAAATCGTCCGCGACATCCTTGATCTTCTGTTTCACTTCAATACTCAATACAGCCACCTCCAGTTATTTCTTCCCTGTTTTAACATTCTTCCTGTGCGCCTGTGCTTCCTGCCGGCGCTTCAAGACGCGCTGCGCCTGCACGGTCAGCTGGGCCAGGATCTCAGCATGTGCCTCATCGCCCAGTGCCTCAAGAAACGATTTTGCAAACGCGGGATCGGTAAATGCGCACAGCGCACAGGCATTGCAGCCCAGTCCGTCTCCCAACTCATCTTTTGTATACGGCACACAGATATACGGGCATTTTCCGCCCGAAACAAAGGATCTCGCCCGGCGGAAGGTATGATCGCCGGCATCCTTTGCAACCAATAGAAGCTTCGCTCTGCCGCCGCGGCAGGCGATGTCCGGCAGGACGGCGATCTCCGCTGCGGCGCTGACCGTCTCGGGGTAGTCCTCCCGGCGGAAGATCAGGTCGGCGTTGACAAAGTAGCAGTGGCCCTCGATGGCGATGTGGCGGATGGTGTTCTGCCACTCGGGGTTGTCGTTGGTGTTGGGGGAGATGTAGAGGCTGATGCCCTTCTGGTACAGGGCCACGCGGGCCAGCGGCATATAGCTCTCCCAGCAGATCAGGCTGGCCATGGGGCCCCATGGGGTGTCCATGACGGGGAAGTAGTCCTGCTGGGCGTCGCCCCAGACCACACGCTCGCTGCCGGTGGGCTTCAGCTTCCGGTGGTTCATGGCGCGACCGTCCGGCGCGATCATCATGTTGGAGTTGTAGAGCGTGCCGGTGACGGCGTCCCGCTCGGAATAGCCCATGCTGAGGTAGACGCCCAGGGCGGCGGCCCTGTCTATGAGCTGCTGCATCTCTGGGCCGTCGGAGAGCAGGGAGTTGTCGTAATAGCTTTTCCAGTCCTGACGGCCGTCGGCCTTGCGGCTGCCCACGGTGAAGCCGAAGGTCATGCCGTAGGGATAGCCGGGAAGGAACAGCTCCGGGAACACGATAAGCTCCGCGTCGTTCCGGGCGGCTTCGTCCATGAGGCGCAGGGCTTTTTCCAGAGAGCGGGCCTTGTCGAACATGACGGGGGTGGCCTGTACGATGGCGGCGCGGCAGGTGTTTTTCAGTTCACGCATGGGGGAGACCTCCTTTGATATATGTGGGGATGAGCGGGATGCGGGTATCAGTGGGCGCACCATGTGAAGACGGCTGATTCGTCGCCGCAGATGACGGTGAAATCGGAACGGCCGGTGCGGTGGGTATCTACTTTGATCTTGCCGGCACCGGCGCCCTTTTCCTTTTTCTCCATTTTACAGATGGATTTCTTGCCGGAGGTGAGGGTAAAATCTGCGGTGGGTTCGCCGTTGTAGTAGACGGTGATATAGGAATTTGTGAACCAGCCCCCCAGTTGGTCACCGGGCCAGTAGAGGTTGCCCCGCCACTCCAGCACGATGCCGCTCATGTCTGCGGACTCCGGTTCGGGCAGCGTCTCCGCTTCGGGCAGCGGCTGGGCTTCATAGGCGGCGGTGATGGCCGCGTTCAGCGTCTCACAGGCCACGCCATCGGCGATGCCGGCGTTTTGCAGCAGAGCCAGCGCCGCCGGCAGCACATTCTGCGGATCGCACCAGACATCCGGCGCCCAGCCGCGGAAGTCCACATCTGTGCCGTCACCGTGCAGGTCGAGAGAGCTCCCGAACTGGAAGCCAATTCCGCTGCAGGGCAGAGAAAAGCCCCCCACATTGCCGCAGAGCTGATACCCCGCTGAATTGCTGCCGATCACGAGGGTGTTGTCCAGCATACGCAGATAGTGCAGTGCGCTTTCTCCCGCTGAGCCGCAGGCATCGTCCATCAGGATCAGGACCGGTATCGCATTGGACAGTCTGGGGCTTCCCGGGTTTTCGCCGACATCGAATGACCCAAAGCTTCCCCATGTCCCAATGCCGACCCCCCTGACATCATACAGTGCTTTGGCAAGGGCGCTGTTTTTGTTGGCAAAAAGCACCGGGTTTTGGATTCGCTCCGGTATGCCGGTGTAATTCTGCACCCATTGGTTGGACCACTCATCGCCGCCACCGCCGTTGCTGCGGAGGTCGTAGATGATGGCCGTGCTGCCGCGGGCCTTGACCGCGTCGGCGGCATAGGATGCCAGGACATCGCCCCAATCGTGGTTATCAAAGTCGCGGACAGAGATATAGGTCAGACCGTTCTCCTGCAGCAGCTTGTAGTCCACCTGGTGATTCCCCTCACGCAGCGCCCGGCTTTCCGTCCAGGTCAGGTCGCAGGCCGCCGTCTCTCCGGCTTCGCTCCGCAGGGTCACGCTGCAGCCGGTCACGGTGGGACGGGTGCAGAACAGCACCGGTGCGAAGACAACGCGGCCGTCCGCCATCAGTGTGGGCCGCAGAGAAACACGGCTGTCGGAGAAGCCGTCCACATACCACTTGACGCCATCTTTCTCCGTGAAATATCCTGTGTCATCCTGTCCGAACTCCCAACCCGCCGCGTAGAAGTACTCATAGCGCACCTGCTCCGGGGGCGTGGGCTCCCAAATTATGGCGTGGGCGTCATTTTCCAGCATGAACAGCAGTTCCTGCTGCAGCCGGCCACCCAGTTCGTTGACGGAAACGCGCTCCTGTTCGCTGAGCCAGTCCGTCACCGCTGCCTGCGCCGCGTCAAAGCGAGCGGCGCCGAAGTAGTAGTACGCGCCATAGGCGGCATGAAGGGCGCGGAACAGCAGATCCACATCGGACAGGGCATCCTCCCGAGAGACAGTGTCTACGGGATCCCGCATCGTCAACAAGGAGGCGATCTCCGCATCGGTGAGCAGTGATGCTGTCTCTTATACACATCTCCGAGCCCACGAGACGTAGAGGAATCTC
>URVR01000179.1 GCA_900551355.1 uncultured Eubacteriales bacterium
GATCTACACTTATGCGATCGTCGGCAGCGTCAGATGTGTATAAGAGACAGCGGCACCAGCACCGTCCCTGTTCCGAACACCGGCAGCGCGTCGATCAGCGCGATCAGCGCCGCCAGCAGCAGGGCGTACTCCTGCCGCATCAGCAGCAGTCCCGCCAGCAGCTGGCAGAAGGTCACCGCCAGCAGGATGCACTCCGCCTTCAGCCATTTGCCCAGCGTGGCGAACACGTTGGCCTTCACGCCCCGGGCACAGGCCAGTCCCGGCCCCAGCTGCCGCCGGAAAAAGCCCATCACCTCCGGATAGGCGCTGAGGGTGAAGAACACCGCCAGAACCGTGGTGCCGCAGGCCAGGAGGATCTGAGGCAGCGCGCCCATGGCCCGCCCCGCCTCCTGCAGGACGGCGGAGGACACCTGCCCCGCCAGACGCGCCGCCTCCTCCGGAAAGGACGCCAGCAGTCCCCGGGCCGCCCGCCCCACGCCCTCCGGGCAGGCGGCGCAGAAGCTCTCCAGCCGCCGCTCCAGCGAGGCCAGCGTGTCCGGCAGCGCCGCCAGCAGCGCCGGGAGAGACGACACCAGCGATACCGCTTGCTCCACCACCTGTACCGCCAGCACGATCAGCACCGCCAGTAGGCCGCCCACCAGCACCAGCGTCAGCACCGCCGCCGTAAAGCCCCGCCGCAGGTGCAGCCTCCGGCGTGCTGCCTCGATCAGCGGCTCCAGCAGCGACGCCGCCCCCAGCGCCAGCAGGAACGGCAGCAGCCACACCAGCGCGTACCGCAGCGTCAGCCAGCCCACACCGGCCACAGCCGCCCACCACAGCAGCCGGAAAAGCAGCTCTCTCCGCCGTTCCATGGCCATCCCTCCTTTTTCACAGTTTTTTTACAAAATTTTTCTTGTCTTTTTCGCTTTACCGTGATAATATAGCTCATATTTGACAAATGTACACATCACGCGGACAACCTGGGAGGAAGCTATGGAGAAGAAAAAGTACTATCTGGTTTCGGCAGAGGCGCTGCCCGAGGTCTTTATCAAGGTGGCGGAGGCCAAGCGCATGCTGCAGGTGGGCGAGGCCGACACCGTGGGCGAGGCGGCACGGCTGGTGGGCATCAGCCGCAGCGCCTTCTATAAGTACAAGGACGCCGTTCAGCCGTTCCAGAACATGCGGGCGGGCCACATCATCACGTTTTATGCACTGCTTAAGGATATTCCCGGTGTGCTGTCCAATTACCTGTCTATTTTTGCCGGTTCCGGCGCGAATATTCTCACCATCAACCAGACCATCCCCACCAACGGCTGCGCCGGCGTGACCATCTCCGCCGAGACCAGCGACATGGTGGACGGGCTGGAGGAGCTGATGTCCCGGGCCGCCGCGGCACAGGGCGTGCTGAAGTTCGAGATCCTGGCGGGCTGATGTCCGCTGCGTGCAAGAGCGCAGCGCCCTGTTTTGACCGCAAAAAAAGAGCCGCCGCAGGAAATCCTGCGGCGGCTCTTTTTTGTTTTGGTTCAGTTGTACAGGTAGCTGTACTTGTCGCGGATGGTGACGATGAGCTTCTCCAGATCGGCGGGCAGCTCGTTTTTGCCGCTGAGATCGTAGTCCTTGGGCTCGCCGAAGGTGCGGACGCGCACCTTGTCGCCGCCCAGGAACAGCACGCCGGCGTTGTGGGAATCCACCATGTCCTCCGCGGTCTGGAACAGGGTGAACTTGTCGTGGCACGGCTCGGAGGCGTAGGGGCAGAACTGGGTGCAGTTGCCGCACTCGTTGCACATCTTGTCCACATGGACGATCTGGTGGCTGCCGTCGGCCGTGCGGATGGTCACGTTGGCGCGGTTGGGGCAGGAATCCACGCAGTTTTCGCACACGGTGGCGCACTGCAGGCAGCGCTCGCCCTCGCAGCAGACGCACCCGCTCATGGCCAGAATACCCTTCTTGGCCTCGGCGTCCGCCTTGGTAACGTAGGCCTGCTCCGGAATGTCGCAGGTGTGGGCCTTGCCGATGACCGCCTCGGCAAAGGCGGCGGCGTCGGCAATGCCCTCCACCACGGTGGCGGGGCCGCGCTTGGCGTCACCGGCGGCGTACACGCCCTCCACGTTGGTCTGGAAGGCGGGACGGCCCTTCTTGTCCAGTTCGATGCCGTTGGCGGCCATCAGCGCGTCGTCCACCTGCTCGCCCACGGCGGAGATCACCAGATCGCAGGGGATGTGGAAGAATTCACCGCTGCCCACAGGACTGCGGCGGCCGGAGGCATCCGCCTCACCCAGCACCATCTTCTCACACTGCAGCACGCCGTCGGCCTGCTTGACGGGGGCGGCCAGCTCGGCAAATTCCACACCGTCCGCCAGCGCCAGCGCCAGCTCATGCTCGTCGGCGGGCATATACTTGCGGGTACGGCGGTACACCAGCGTCACGTGCTCCGCGCCGCTGCGCTTGGCAAGGCGCGCTGCGTCCATGGCGGTGTTGCCGCCGCCGATGACGGCGATGCTACCGGCCACGCCGATGTTGCCGGCCTTCACGCCCTTCATCCACTGGATGGCGCCTGCCACATCGCCGGCGATGTCCAGCTTGCCGGGCTTCCATGCGCCCACGGCCAGCAGGATGTGGGTGTAGCCCATCTTCTTCAGCTCGTCCACGGAGGGGGCGGGCGCACCGCACTTGACCTCCACGCCGTAGCGCTCCATGAGGGCGATATCCTTCTCGATGGCCTCGTTGGCGATGCGGAAGCTGGGGATCACATGGCGGGGTACGCCGCCCAGACAGCTCTCCCGCTCGAAGATGGTGGTCTCGATGCCGGCGCGGCCGCAGAAGTAGGCGGCAGCGATGCCGGTGGGGCCGCCGCCGATGATGGCGACGCGCTTGCCTGCCACGCGCTCCGGCATCTTGATGGAGGCCATCAGGGCGTTGTAGCCCTTCTGCGCCGCCAGCAGCTTGGTATCCCGGATGCGGACGGACTCATCATAGAAATTGCGGCTGCACTTGGTCTGGCAGCGGTGGGCGCAGATGGTGCCGGTGCTGTCTCTTATACACATCTGACGCTGCCGACGATCGCATAAGTGTAGA
>URVR01000180.1 GCA_900551355.1 uncultured Eubacteriales bacterium
GGTGTCGTACAGCCCCACGGTCTGCATGACGGTGGACACATCGTGGTACCCGTCGTCGCGGCGGGCATCGACGATCAGCGTCAGGTTCACCTTGGCGGGGGCGTGAAGGGTCAGTTCCATAGCTCCTCCCGGCAAAAAAGCGCCCGTTGGGCGCTTTTTTGCGAAACGTTTTGTTACTTGACGATCTTACGGGCCTCGATGTAGTAGCGCTTATCCTGGGCGTGACCCATGGAGAAGGTCTTGCGGGGCAGCACACCGTCGGCCATGACGGTCTTGAACAGCTGCTCCTTGCCCATGGCGGGCAGCAGGAAGCCCATGTTGCCGGGCTTGCCGCCCAGCTCGCGGGTCACGTCGTCGCCGTGGATGTAGTCCACCTCGCCGCCGTTGTCCTTCAGATACTGGTCGATCACGCCCTGCAGCGTACCCACCGCCAGCTGCACCTTGGGATCAGGGACGGTGATGAAATGGCTCTCGCCGTTCCAGACAAACTCGATGGTGTGGCCGTCGCCCTTGCCCTCGTAGGCGTTGGGATAGGCGGCGCGGAAGGCGTCCATAAACTTCTTCTGATCCACGCCGAACAGCACCCGGTGGATGGGCTCGAACTGCAAGGCGTCATCGTGGTTGTTCACCACCTCCACCAGCGCGAAGCGGGCGGGCAGGGCCAGATACTCCTCGGGGGTCTTGCCCTTCTTCTGCTCCTCGTAGCAGGCCTTGGCGGTGGCCAGAGAGTGGTTGCCGTCGCCCACGGCGAACAGCAGCGGCGCCACGCCGGACACGCCGTACTTCTTCTGCATGGCCTCGTCGGTGGTCAGACCCTCCAGAGAGGCAGCCACGGCGTCGATCTGCTTGTCGGACAGCTTGTAGCCGGTGATGTGACCGCCGTTCTGCATCAGGTCGAAGTCGTAGAGCTTCTCCATGCCGGAGGCCGCGGCGGTCAGCGGCTCGATAACGGTCTTGTCGGGGTCGTCGATGAGCAGCATGACGTGGGGCAGCTCGATGGGGGCGTTGCGGCGGACGCGGGCGCGGGGCGGGATGCGATCCAGCACCGTACCCTCGGTGGCGCGGATCAGCGCACCGGAGCCGGGGGTGAAGTCGTAGGCGTCCAGATCCACCATGCCGATGAGGCCGTGACGGATGCGGCCGTCAGACTGCTGGCGCTCGATGTAGAGCAGGGAGTCGGTCAGCGTTTCAAACACGCCGTCTGCCATGTACTTGCGCATGGCGGCGTTGATATCGTCAATATACTCGTCCACGTTGGGGGCCTTCAGATTGGCCTCGGGCAGGATGAGACGCAGCGTGGAGGGGGCGTCGCCCACCTTCTCCTCCACCGCCCGCCAGTACTCCGGCTCGGAGGTGAACTGGTCGCAGGCCACCACGGCCCACTTGGTCATGTCCTGCTCCTTGGGCAGCAGAATGTCGGCGGGATAAAAGCCCAGCTTTTCGAATTTCTTGTTCATGGTGTTCCTCCTGTTTTTGATCAAAAGGTGCGCAGTTATGTTCCTATCCGTCATAGTACCAAAATTCCCCGGCGTTTGCAATCGGTTTTCAAATTTTTTCAGGCCCGCTGACAAAATTTTTGTGCATAACCGGCGGACAGGCGGAAAGACTACGGGAGAAAGCAGTCTTGACACAAGGAGGGACTTTCATGAAGATCGTAGACCGCATCGCGCTGATACTCGTCATCATCGGCGCGCTGAACTGGGGCGGCGTGGGGCTTTTCAGCTTCGACTGCGTGGCGTTCCTGTTCGGCGGGCAGACCGGCGCCGTCAGCCGCATCATCTATACGCTGGTGGGCATCGCAGGCTTGTGGTGCATCACCCTGCTGTTCCGCGAGGACGGGACGGAGAACACATAAATGTGTGAAAAGGCCGCCTTTCGGCGGTCTTTTCCGTGCTTGAGGCGGTAAAAGCTTCCATATACAGCGAATGGCGGTTGCTTTTTTGCGGCGCGTGTGGTAGGATAAGAAAAAATAAGAGAGGAGTTGAGAGGATGAACCTGATTTCCTGCTGAACTGTGGCACGACATGGTATCGGGCGGCGATGACCGTCCTGTTCGTTGTGCCTTTCGCGGGAAATTGGTGTCTCTCGGCTCTGTGCATGGTCGTGCCCTGCCGCTTTGCGGGGGACGTGTGCGTTTTTGGCTGCGGAGATGGTTTCCCGCAGCCATTTTTTCGTACAGGAGGCATGACTATGTCCATCATTCAAGTGACATACCTGACATTCTGCTATGAGGGCAGCTACGACAACATCTTTGAAAACGTCAGCTTTCAGATCGACACCGACTGGCGGCTGGGACTGACGGGCCGCAACGGGCGCGGCAAGACCACGCTGCTGCGGCTTCTGCAGGGGAAGTATCCCTATCAAGGGACGATACACGCCAGCGTGGGCTTCGACTACTTCCCCTTTGACGTGCCGGACGCGGCGCAGTGCCTCATGGAGCTGCTGGAACACATCTGCCCGGAGGTGCCCCAGTGGCGGTTCCTGCGGGAGCTGGCGCCGCTGGAGGTGGCGGAGGACGCGCTGTACAGGCCGTTTTCCACGCTGTCCGGCGGCGAGCAGTCCAAGCTGCTGCTGGCGATGCTCTTTTCCCGGGAAAACCGCTTCCTGCTCATCGACGAGCCCACCAACCACCTCGACCGCACGGGGAGGGAGCTGGTGAGCCGGTATCTCAGCGGCAAGAAGGGGTTCCTGCTGGTGTCCCACGACCGGGCGTTTCTGGACGGCTGCGTGGATCACATCCTGTCCATCAACCGAAGCGGCATCGACATCCAGCGGGGCAATTTCTCCTCGTGGTACGAGAACAAGGCGCGGCAGGACGCCTTCGAGCTGGCGCAGAACCAGCAGCTGAAAAAGGAGATCGGGCGGCTGCAGGAGGCGGCGCGGCAGTCCAGCGACTGGGCCGACAAGGTGGAGGGCTCCAAGATCGGGAAAAACTCCGCCAAGGTCAAGGGCATCGCCGACGCCATGGGCGGACGCGCCTACATCGGGGAGCTGTCTCTTATACACATCTGACGCTGCCGACGATCGCATAAGTGTAGAT
>URVR01000181.1 GCA_900551355.1 uncultured Eubacteriales bacterium
CTACACTTATGCGATCGTCGGCAGCGTCAGATGTGTATAAGAGACAGATGTACAGGCGTCGTTTTTGGATATAAAGGAGGGCCTCCGGGAATGACCCGGGGGCCTTCGTAAATAAAATATAATATATATCCGAAAGACGAGGGAAAGTCGGAAAAGCTGGCGAGAGATCTGCCGTGGACGCAATTACGGGTGCGCCGTCTCGTTTTCCGCGGCCAGCACGTCCTCCGTGTCGGCACCGCACAGGCGGATCAGCTTCTCCGCCAGGATTTTGGAAAAGCCTGCGATCAGCGCGCTCTCAATGACCAGCAGCTCCACGGCATTGTCGCCGCTCTGCCCCGGCGTGCGGATGCCCTCCGCCCCGGTCTGCACTTGCTGGTTGAAAAACAGCGCCAGACGCCGGAACTTCTCGGAGTAGTCATCGTAGACGGCCCGCACCTCCTCCTCGCTGCTGTCCGGCGGGATGACCTTCTGCACGTCGCTGATGCTGAGACTCTGCTTCATGGTCAGGATCATGATGAGATAGGCGATGTGTACACGGTGGTATTTGCGCTTCACCGGCGCCGGCATGATCTTCAGCCGGACGTAGTTGTTGATGGTGGAGGAGGTCACGAAGTGCTCCTTCGTTCCCGCCGGGGCGGGAATGAAGCTGAGATACTGCTCCAGAAGCACGATGACCTGATCCATATACAGCCCCAGATCCGGAATGGCGTTCCACTCCGGCAGGTGGTAGTCGGTGATGAACTTGTCCCAGCGCCGCAGCTTGTGGGCCACAAGATCCTTGTCGTATTGCATGAAAAAGCCCCCTCACTCATAGACATAATAGACTATATCACAAATGGCTGCCCTTGACAAGAAAAACGTGAAGGCGATATCTTGACGCATCACACCTAATATGTTATATTATGTAAAAACCGCTGAGGAGGGTATACTATGGAACGGGCGTATGTATATGGAGATTCTCTGCTGAAGGCCACTGTGCCGGACGAGGCCATGCGGTATCACTTCCATCTGGCGGAGGTCATGGCCCAGTATCCCACGGAGCGGCTGGAGGTGGTGAACCGGGCCAAGATGGGATCCACCATCAGCAAGGGACTGTCGCTGGTGGAGCACGACGTGCAGCGGGGCATGGACGCCCGCTGGGCGCTGGTGGCCTACGGCGGCAACGACAGCGATTTTGACTGGGCGGGCATCGCCGCCGACCCGGAGGGGGAGCACAAGCCCCGCACGGAGCTGCCGGAGTTTCTGACCAAGCTGAAAAAGACGGTGACGGAGCTGCTGCGAGCTGGGGTGCAGCCGGTGCTGATGACACTGCCGCCTATTGACGGGAAGCGTTATTTGGATTATATTTGCAGAGACGGGCTGAGTCGGGAGCGCATTTTACAATGGCTGGGCGACGAGGGCCGCATCTACCGGCATCAGGAGCTGTACTCCGACACAGTGGCGTCCTTCGCCATGAGCGAGGGGCTGCCCCTCATCGACGTGCGCCGCCGCTTTCTGCCGCTGCGGAACCTGCCGCAGATGATCGCGGCGGACGGCATCCATCTGACCATGCCGGGGTACAGGCAGCTGTTCGACGCGCTGGCCCAGTGGGTCACGCCGCAGCTGTAACGGAAACAAGAGCAAAAGGAGACACATTATGGTACGTATTATGACCGATAACGCGGCAAATCTGCCCAAGGCACTGCTGGAGCAGTACGGCATCGGGGAGCTTTGCCTGACCTATACGGTGGACGGCGCGCCGGCGGACACCGACGCGGAGTTCGACGGGCGCAGCTTCTACGACGCCATGCGGCGCGGCGCGGTGGTGCAGACCTCCATGGTCACGCCGGACGCGGCGCGGCGGGGCATGGAGCCGCACCTCATCAACGGCGACGATGTGCTGTATGTGGGCCTGTCCGGCGGCGTCAGCGGCACCTGCTGGGGCGTGGGTCTGGTGGCCCGGGAGCTGGCGGAGCAGTACCCGGAGCGGAAGATCCGGGTGCTGGACACCCGGGGCGCGTCCCTGGGCGAGGGCCTTATCGTGCTGGAGGCCGCCAGGCTGGCGGCGGAGGGCCGCGTGCTGGAGGAGATCGTGGTGCGCTGTGAGGAGCTGTGCGGCAAGATGCGCCAGCACTTCATGGTGGACGACCTCAAGTTTCTGCGTAAGGGCGGGCGTATCTCGGGCAGCGCGGCGCTGGCCGGTACGCTGCTGCAGATCAAGCCCATCCTGCAGGGCGACGAGGAGGGCAAGATCGTGATGCTGGCCAAGGCCCGGGGCAAGAAGGCCGGTATGGAGGAGCTGGTGAAGCTCTACGACCAGATGGTGGAGGACCGGAGCACCCCGGTGGGCATCTCCCACGCCGGCTCCCCGGCGGATGCGCTGCATGTGGCCACCCGGCTGCGGCAGGTGGGCTGCACCGGCGAGATCCTCACCGTGTGCCACGAGCCGGTGACCGGCGCCCATGTGGGGCCGGGTATGCTGGCGGTGTATTTCTTCAGCGAGACGTGGCGGTAAGCGCCTGTGCGTGAAAACGAAAAAGAGCGGAAGCCTGGACAAAGGCTTCCGCTCTTTTTTTGCATACCGTGCGTTATTTGGTCAGGGTCTCCACCCAGGCGGAGTACCTGGCGATGTTGGCGTCGCGCTCCGCCGCGTCCCTGCCTTGGGTCAGGATGTAGACCTTGATCTTGGGCTCCGTGCCGGAGGGACGCACCAGAATGGTGGTGCCGTCGGCCAGCTCGTAGCGCAGGACATTGCTGCCGTGCAGCTCCATGGGGGTGACGGCGCCGGTGGCGCAGTCCACGGCGGTGCCGTCGGCGTAGTCCTTGCGGACGGCGACGGTGACGCCGGCGATCTCGGTGGGCGGCGTCTGGCGCAGGCGCTTCATCAGAGCGGCCATCTTCTCCAGACCGGCCACGC
>URVR01000182.1 GCA_900551355.1 uncultured Eubacteriales bacterium
GTCAGATGTGTATAAGAGACAGGGCCATGTATGCAGCGGAGCTGCTGGTCGGCATCGACGGCGTGGAGCTGTTCTGCGACAGGGACTTTGCCCACGAGACGGGCGTCCTGAGCTTCCGTGTCCGGGACCGGGACTGCGAGGAGATGGGAGAGCGTCTGGCCGCACAGGGCGCCGCCGTCCGGGCGGGACTGCACTGCGCACCGTTGGCGCACCGCACGGTGGGAACGCTGGAGACCGGCACCATCCGACTGAGTACGTCCGTTTTCAACACGCCCCGGGAGGTGGAGGCCTTCGCGGCCATGGTGCGCACGGCGGTTCGTTAAACTGCAAGATTCCTTCAAGATTTTTTTGTTGCATTTTCCCAATATTTTTTATATAATGTTAGTATCTATTTCTATGCGGAGTTTTTGTCCGATACGGGAAGGTTGACAGTATGGAGACAGTGCTGGCATTTTTAGAAAAAATTGGGAATTACTTAGTGCTCGTGCGCTTCACGGACATTCTGGACGTGGTGATCATCGCGTTCCTGGTCTACAAGCTGCTGGATCTGGTAAAGAGCACACGGGCGGAGAACATCCTCAAGGGCGTGGTGATGTTCCTGCTGGCCCTGTGGCTGTCGGAGATATTCCATCTCAACGGCATCGCCTATATCCTGGGCAACATGGTGCAGGTGGGCATCCTGGCCCTCATCATCCTGTTCCAGCCGGAGATCCGCCAGATCCTGGAAAAGCTGGGCAGCAAGAACATCCGCCTGCTGCGGGCGTTCACGCCGGCCCAGCAGCAGACGGAGCTGGAGAAGGCCATCGACCAGACGGTCATTGCCTGCAGCGAGATGTCCCAGACCAAGACCGGCGTACTCATCGTGTTCGAGCGGCATATCCAGCTGGACGACATGGTGCGCAGCGGCACCACGCTGGATGCCGCCGTGTCCTCCGAGCTGCTGAAGAACATCTTCTTCGTGAAGGCGCCCATGCACGACGGCGCCGTCATCATCCGCCACGGACGGATCCTGGGCGCCGGGTGCATGCTGCCGCTGTCCAAGAACGTGAACCTCAGCCGCGATCTGGGCATGCGGCACCGGGCCGGCATCGGCATGAGCGAGAACTCCGACGCGGTGGTGGTCATCGTGTCGGAGGAGACCGGCTCCATCTCCGTGGCGGTGGGCGGCATGCTCAAGCGCCACCTGATGCCCGAGACGCTGTCCAAGCTGCTGCGCAACGAGCTGATGCCGCAGCCGGAGGAGCTGGAGGACAAGCCGCGCCGCAGTCTGGCGGATATGCTGGGTCTGCGCAGGAGGGAGGACGGTCATGGAACAGAAGAATGAGAAAACCGGCTCCAGCCGGAGGAAGGCGCTGCAGGTCATCGCCTCCATTCTGGTGGCCATCGCGGTGTGGGTCTACGTGGACGTGGAAAAGGCGCCCGACCGCACCAAGACCATCCGGGACATCCCTGTGGAATTTTCCGGTGAATCCACCACGCTGGCGGACAAGAACCTGATGCTCCTGTCCGGCTACGACACCACGGTGGATCTGACCATCAAGGGCCCCAAGCGGGAGCTGGTGAAGATCAGCAAGGACAACGTGCGGCTGGTGGCCAGCACGTCCAGCATCGACTCCGTGGGCGTCCACACCCTGCGGTGGGACCCCATTTATCCCGACGGCGTGCAGTCCTCGGCACTGACGGTGGACTGGGCCAGCAAGTATAAGGTGACGGTCACGGTGGGCGAGCTGTACACCAAGGAGGTACCGGTGAACTGCACCGTTACCGGCCAGGTGGCCGACGGCTACTTCACCGGTGAGACGGTGCTGGATCCCACGTCGCTGGTGCTGCGGGGCCAGCGGGACGACCTGCTGAACGTGGCCTATGCCAAGCTGACGGTGGATATCAGCGGCGCCACCCGGTCTGTGATCCAGACGGAGAGCGTGCAGCTGTATGACAACGACGACAACCCCGTGGATAACAGCAACATCCGCACCAACGCCAGCCTTATCCAGGCCAAGGTGCCGGTGCTGACCACCAAGGAGGTCAGTCTGGCAGTGGAGCTGTCCGGCGTGCCCGGTGTGGCGGGCCAGAGCATCAAAACCACCGTTTCTCCCACCAGCGTGCGGCTCATCGGCGAGGCGGACGTGTTGGAGAATATCAACGAGATCGTGCTGGCCACGCTGTATATCGAGGATCTGGAGTTGTGGCAGCAGAACAGCTATGTGGTCACGGCGCCGGACGGCACATGGCTGGCCAACAGCAACGAGGTGGCCACCGTGGAGATCTCCATGGAGGGCATCGAGGAGACGACGGTGACGGTGGACGCCTTCAGCTATACCAACGTGCCGTCGGGACTGTACCCGGAGGTCATGGGCAGTCTGGACGTGCGGCTGTGGGGCCTCAGCGACGAGCTGGCGAAGCTGGATGCCTCCGCTCTGACAGCGACGGCGGATCTGAGCAGCGTGACCGAGCCGGGCAGCCATCGGGTGCCGGTGTCGGTGACCATCAGCGGATACAGAGATGTGGCGGTAAAGGGCAGCTACGAGGTGACGGTATACGTCAGCGACACGGAGCCTGCGCCGGAGCCGCCTGCGGATACGGACAGTCAGCCGGAGACGAATACCTGAGGCTGACGCGGAGGTAAGACATGACACAGATCGCAACAGTGGAAAAGCTGCTGCCCGACGGCTACGCGGAGATCTCCGTGCCCCGCAAGTCCGCCTGCGGGCATGACTGCGAGGAGTGCGCCGGGTGCGGTATGACGGGCGCGGCCATTCACGCCCGGGCGAAAAACCAGGCCGATGCAAAGCCGGGCGACAAGGTCGTGGTGGAAAGCCTGTCTCTTATACACATCTGACGCTGCCGACGATCGCATAAGTGTAGAT
>URVR01000183.1 GCA_900551355.1 uncultured Eubacteriales bacterium
GATCAGGACGCCGGCCCAGCGCATCTTATAGACGTTGATGCCCACGGAGTCCGCCGCCTGGGGATGCTCGCCGCAGGCCATGAGGCGCAGGCCGAAGCGGGTCTTGTACAGCACCACATAGGCACCGATCAGCAGCAGCAGCGTCACCAGCATAAACCAGCTGAACTCGAAGGAGCCGATGTTCACCACGAACGCCTTCTTGGCGCCGGCGTACTGGATGATGGAGGACACGTCGTCGGGGTTGGCGGCGGTGTTGATGGCCTTGACGATGACAGTGGCGCCGGCGGTGCCCAGCATGTTCAGGGCCGTGCCCACGATGGTCTGGTCCGCCTTGAAGTTGATGCAGGCCACGGCCAGCAGGCTGGAATAGACGGTGCCCAGCAGCGCGGCGGCCAGCAGCACCACCACGATCATCACAAAGGCGGAGGTGTTGGCGGGCATGTAGCGCATGGCCAGCGCGCCGCCCAGCGCGCCCATGATCATGACGCCCTCCAGGCCCAGGTTGATGACGCCGGAATGCTCGGAGAAGCAGCCGCCCAGTGCCACCAGGATCAGCACGGAGGCGAAGATCAGCGTATATTGCAGCAGCAGTACCATTACTGATCCCCTCCCTTCTCCGCAGATGTGTCTGTTTGCGAGGCGGCCTGTTCCGCCGCCTTCGCCTTCTGGATGGCCTTTTCCTCACGGCGGGCGATGGCGCTGTTCATGGCGTACTTCATAAACAGCACGAAGCCGCACAGGTAGATGATGACGGCGGCGATAAGGTCGGAGACCTGTGCGCAGTACATGGTCTTATCCACATACGCGCCGCCGGCGGTGATGTGCTGGATGAAGAAGGAGGCCAGGATGGTGCCGATGGGGTGCAGGCCGCCCAGGAACGCGGCGGCGATGCCGCTGAAGCCCATGCCGGGCACGGAGGAGGCGGTGCACTGCCACTGCTCATAGCCGGTGAGGTAGAACATGGAGGCGCCCAGCGCCGCCAGCGCGCCGGAGATGGCCAGCGTCAGGATGATGTTGCGCTTTTCCGCCATGCCGCAGTACTTGGCGGCGTTCCTGTTGTTGCCGGTAGCCCGCAGCTCGTAGCCGAAGCGGGTCTTTTCCAGCACCACCCAGACCAGGATGGCGATGACCACCGACAGCGGCAGCGCCAGACCCACATACTTGTTGTCATTGAACAGCGCGCCCAGGCCCAAAGAGGGCAGGATGGCGCCGGGGTTGGTGTCCGCCAGCACCACGGTGTAGGGGCTGGCCACCTCCTTGACGTTGGTCAGGAGCATATTGGTCAGGTAGAGGACGATCCAGTTCAGCATGATGCCGGAAATGACCTCGTTGACGTTGCAGTAGGATTTCAGCAGGCCGGAGACAGCACCCAGCAGGGCGCCGCCCACCATGGCCAGCAGCATACAGGGCAGCCAGCTCCAGCCCCACGCCAGCGCGGCGTACAGGCTCAGGGCCACACCGGCGCAGTACTGGCCGGCGGCGCCGATGTTGAACAGGCCCACCTTGTAGGCGAACAGGATGGCCAGCGCGCACATCAGCAGCGGCGCGGTCTTGACCAGCGTGTTGCCCAGGTACTTCAGCTGGGTGTCGGAACGGCTGTACGTCAGGAAGTTCTTCATGACGGTGGCGATGGCCTCTCCGGCGCCGTTGGGGTTGATGAACAGCAGCACGATGTAGCCGATGAGCATGCCCAGCACCACACACACCAGAGAGGCCAGCAGGGACTGGACGCCGCTGTTTTTCAGGAGATTCTTTTTCATGCCGTCACCTCGTCTCTCTTGGCGCCGGCCATGTACAGGCCCAGCTCCTCCTGGGTGGTCTTTTTCGGGTCAAGCTCGCCCACGATCTCGCCCTCGTACATGACGAGGATGCGGTCGGGCACGTCCATGACCTCGTCCAGCTCCAGCGATACCAGCAGGACGGCCTTGCCCTTGTCCCGCTCGGCCACCAGCTGCTTGTGGATATACTCGATGGCGCCCACATCCAGACCGCGGGTGGGCTGCACCGCCACCAGCAGCTCGGGATCGCGGTCGATCTCACGGGCCACGATGGCCTTCTGCTGGTTGCCGCCGGACATGCTGCGGGCCGCGGTGACGGGGCCCTGTCCGCTGCGGACGTCGTACTGGTCGATGAGCTTTTCCGCGTACTTGCGGATGTTGTCCCGGCGGAGGAATCCGGCCTTGTCGGTGAACTCCGGCTCGAAGTACCGCTGGAGCACCAGATTGTCCTCCAGCGAGTAGTCCAGCACCAGACCGTGCTTGTGGCGGTCCTCGGGGATGTGGGACATGCCCATGGTGTTGCGCTTGCGGATGGAGGCGTGGGTGATGTCCTTGCCGCAGAGGGAGATCTTGCCGGAGACCAGCGGCTCCAGACCGGTGAGGCCATAGACGAACTCCGTCTGGCCGTTGCCGTCGATGCCGGCCAGGCACACGATCTCACCCCGGCGCACCTTCAGGCTCACGTCGCGGACGGCGTTGTTCTTATGTATCTTGCTGGCCACGGTCATATGCGCCACGTCCAGCACCACGTCGCCGGGGGTGCAGGGCTTCTTCTCCACATGGAAATTGACATTGCGGCCCACCATCATGGCGGACAGCTGCTCCATGGAGGTGTCCTTCGTCTCCACGGTGCCCACATACTTGCCCTTGCGCAGCACGGTGCAGCGGTCGGCCACGGCCATGATCTCGTTGAGCTTGTGGGAGATGAACAGGATGGACTTGCCCTCCGCCGCCAGATTGCGCATGATCTCCATCAGCTCGTCGATCTCCTGGGGCGTCAGCACGGCG
>URVR01000184.1 GCA_900551355.1 uncultured Eubacteriales bacterium
AGCGTCAGATGTGTATAAGAGACAGGATGAGACCCTTGAGGGCGTCCTGCCGCAGGGTGGTGACCAGCTGGATCCGGCGGCTCTTGCCCATGTTCTCCATGAAGATGTCCACCGTGTCGTACAGCCCCGCCGTGTCGGCGGCGGAACGGTCCTCGATGACCTGCGCCGTCTTGATCATCCGCTGCAAATAACGAATGCGGGCGTCGTTGCGGTTTTTGTCCTGCTTGGCGCATTTGTACTCAAAATTCTCGCTGAGGTCGCCGAAGGCCCGGGCGGTCTGCACGTCCTCAATGAGCTTGGGGCGCAGCACCTGCACCCGGTAGTCGATCTCCTCCTGCATCTTCTGCAGGTCGCTGCGGGTCAGTTCGTCATGCATGATCCTGTTCCTCCCATATCTCCGCCAGGCGCGCCAGCGCCCGGGGCAGTTTTTCGATGTCGATGCCGGAATAGTTCACCACCAGCACATGGGGCGGCGCGGCGGCGGGGTCGTTGTAGTATTCGGACAGCATGGCCAGCCGCACCCCCCGCTGCGCCGCCAGACGCCGCAGCGCCCCGTCGGGCAGGGGCGTATCCAGCGTCATCAGGAAGTGCAGGCCCGCGTCCTCCTCGGTGATGCGGGCACGTTCGGCCAGCGGGCCGCCGCGGATGCAGGCGATCACCGCGTCCCGCTTCTGGTGGTAGCGCTTGCGCATGCGGTTCAGGTGCTTTTCGTAGTAGCCCTCCGCCATGAACCGGGCCAGTGTGTACTGCTCGAAGCCGGAGACGGTGCTGGAATAGAACCCCAGCTTCTCCCGGAACGCGGGGAGCAGCCGGTGGGGCAGCACCATGTAGCTGATGCGGATGGACGGTGCGATGGTCTTGGAAAACGTGTTCAGATAGATGACGCGCCCTCCCTCGTCCACGGAGAACAGCGTGGGGATGGGCCTGCCCACGAAGCGGAACTCGCTGTCGTAGTCGTCCTCCAGAATGAAGCGGTCCGGCTCCCGCTCCGCCCAGTGCAGCAGCTCCTGCCGCCGGGCGATGGGCATAACGATGCCCGTGGGGTAGTGGTGACTGGGTGAGATATGCACCACGTCGGCTCCGGCGGCGTCCAGCGCCGCCACCGACAGGCCCGCGGCGTCCAGCGGAACGGATACCACCTCCGCCTGACTGCTGCGGTAGATGCGGGCGATCTTGCCGTAGCCGGGATCCTCCACGGCGTAGCGCTTGTCCCGGCCCAGCAGCTGCACCAGCATGCTGTACAGCACCTCCGTGCCGGCGCCGATGATGATCTGCTCCGCGTCCACCGCCATACCCCGGAACTGCCGGAGGTAGGCGGCGATGGCATGGCGCAGCTCCGGCGCGCCCTGGGGCGGCATGGCGCGAAGCAGCCCGGTGCCCTGCTCCAGAATGGTCTGGCGCATCAGGCGCGCCCAGACGGTGAAGGGGAAATCCTCCGCCGCGATGGAGTTGGTGACCAGATCCATCTCCCAGTGGTGCTCGGCAGGAGGCACGGCCTCCTGCCGGGGGAGCTGGGCTGTCAGTGGCCGCTGGACGGGGCTGACGTAGTAGCCCTTTTTCTCCATACCGTAAATGTAGCCCTCAGCCGCCAGCTGCTCATAGGCGTTTTTCACCGTGATGACGCTGACCTCCAGATGGGCGGCCAGCGCCCGCTTGGAGGGCAGCTTCTCCCCCGCCGTCAGCCGTCCGGTGAGGATATCGTCCTTGATGCGGCGGTACAGCTGCTCGTACAGGCTGACGCCGCCGTTCTTTGTCAGTGGATAGGTCAGCATGGCGCCCTCCATCTGGTATTAACAAGAAAAATCAAAATGGATATTTTAATAATACCAGTTCACACTATAATACAGCTTGACCGCGATTGCAAGGGCTTTTTCGCCTGACGCGGAAAGTTATTTGTGAGGTGCAAGACCATGTCCGACAAAAAGATCAGAACGATGGTAATGGCCGCTGTGCTGGCGGCTTTGGCATGTGTGGCCACCATGGTGGTGCAGATCCCCTCCCCCATGAACGGCTTTGTGAATCTGGGCGACTGCTTCGTGCTGCTGAGCGGCTGGCTGCTGGGCCCGTGGTGGGGCGCTGCGGCAGGCGGCATCGGCTCCATGCTGGCGGATCTGCTGCTGGGCTACGGCCACTATGCGCCGGGCACGCTGGTCATCAAGGGCCTGATGGCGCTGGTGGGCGCACTGGTCTTCAAAGCCTTCGGCAAGAGCACGGTGGGCACGCTGGTCAGCGGCGTGGTCAGCGAGGTCATCATGGTGGCCGGCTACTTCGGCTATGCCGCGCTGCTGCTGGGCAAGGGCATCGGCGCCGCGGCCAGCATCCCCGGCAATCTGGTGCAGGGCGCCGTGGGTCTGGTGGCCGGCTTCCTGCTGATGCAGGTGGCGCGCCGGACACATCTTGAAGAAAAGGTCAGCGTGTGATATACTGTATGGCGAGCCTGAAAATGGCTCGCCATCGCTTTTGAATTTACATGTGAACGAGGTGTTTTTTTATGGCAGGTATCGTGCATGAGTTGGAGCAGAAGGGTCTGCATGAGCAGGTGCGGCAGGAGGCGGCCAACGCGGCGGCCCAGCTGGCGGAGGCCGCCCATCTCCACAAGGGCCAGATCGTGGTAGTGGGCTGCAGCACCAGCGAGGTCGTGGGCAAAAAGGTGGGCAGCTGGTCCACGCCGGAGATCGCCAACGCCATCTTCGAGGGGCTGCACCTGTCTCTTATACACA
>URVR01000185.1 GCA_900551355.1 uncultured Eubacteriales bacterium
GTGGCGTCCTTGCCGGCCAGTTCCGGCGTGTCGGCGGTGGGGAGGGTGACGTGGATATCCCGCTCCTCGCCGACGCGGGCGCCGGCCACCTGCTCCTCGAAGCCGGGGATGAAGTAGCCGCTGCCCAGCAGCAGGGGATAGTGCTCGCCCTTGCCGCCCTCGAAGGCCACGCCGTCCACGAAGCCCTCGAAGTCCAGCACCACCTCGTCGCCCATGGCGGCGCGGTCGGGATGCTCGGCGGTCATGTGGGCGCGGGCATACTCCTCCAGAGCGGCCTGGGTGTCCTTCTCGGACAGCTCGGACTGGGGATACACGGCGCTGAGGCCCTTGTACTGCCCCAGCTTCACCTCGGGATACAGGTCGATAAGGGCGGTGAACGTGAAGCCGTCGGGACCGATCTCCTCCACCGTCAGGGTGGGGGTGCCGGCGATGGCGATGTCCTCCCGGCCGATGGCCTCCACCAGCGCCTGGGGATACGTCTCGTTCACGGCCTCCTGATAGAGAAAGTCGGAGCCGTAGGCGGCCTCGATTTTCTCGCGGGTAGGCTCCCCCTCCACAGGGCACAGGGACTTGATGCCGTTGTAGCAGTGCATCAGCGCGGCCTGCCATGTGTCGCGGTCTACGGTGACGGTCAGGCGCACCTGACGGTTTTCCGGGATATCTTCACGCTTTTTGATCTCCATGGGGGAAGTCCTCCTTGTTTCGGCACAAACTGCCAGTATATTATGATAAGTATACTATACCCGCAGACGGATGGCAAGGGCGTCGGGCACTTTCGGCGGAGTGACTGAGTTGTAAAATTATTGTGACATTTACAACAAAGGGGGTTGTTCTCCGCAGGCGTATTTGCTACAATACGGGGTACTATTTTTCATCTCACCGGAGGTATCTATGCAGCGCATTAAGACATTTATCCACGACCACCCGCACATGTGGTGGGGACTGTTCCTGCCGGTCTATCTGGCACTGTTCTTTACCATCGAGCACTTCATCACCGACAACTACTGGGCTACGCAGCTGCCCATCGACTATAAGATCCCGTTTCTGGAGGGCTTCGCCCCGTTCTACGCCAGCTGGAGCGTGCTGCTGTGCATACTGGGCATCTACCTCATCGTCAAGGACGGCGAGGGCTTCCGTCGGTATATGTGGAGCATCATGGTGACGTTCCTGATCAGCACCCTCATCTGCGCCCTTATCCCCAACGGGCAGGATCTGCGGCCCGCCGTGATGCCCCGGGACAACATATTCTGCGATCTGGTGGCCTACACCTATTCGCTGGATACCAACACCAACGTGTTCCCCAGCGTCCATGTGGTGGGCGTCATCGACGCGTGGTTCGCCGTGTGGCACACCAAGGGGCTGAAGAAATGGACGTGGCGGTGGGGCACCGCGGTGTACGGCCTGATCGTCATCGCCTCCACGCTGTTCATCAAGCAGCACGCAGTCATCGACGTGCTGGCCGGCTTCGTGGTGGGCTTCCTGGGCAACTATGTGGTGTACGGCATCATCGGACGGCGGCGGGACCGGCGGCTGTGCAGGGAGGTGTGAGGCGTGGATATCGGCGCATCCCCGCTGTTCCGGGACATCAGTGAGGAGTCCCAGCAGGCTATGTGTACCTGCTTTGATATGCGGGAGTACACGTTCCGGCCCGGCGAGGTGGTCTACGACTTCTCCGAGGGGCGGAACATGGTGGGCGTCCTGACAAAGGGCGCCGCCGTTATCGAGCGTATCGACCATCAGGGCAGCCGCACCATTCTGGAGCGGCTGGACGAGGGCGGCGTGTTCGGCGAGATGCTGATGTTCGAGAACGTGGTCGGCGACAGCATCACCGTGGTGGCCGAGGAGCCGTGCCGGGTATGGCTCATGGCGGCGGAGCAGGTGACGAAGCGGTGCGAGAAGGCCTGCGCCCACCACACACGGGTGGTGGAGAACATGTTCCAGCTGGTGGCGGAGAAGGCCACCTCCCTCTATGAGCGGGTGGAGGTGCTGAGCCGCCGCAGCATCCGGGACAAGCTGCTGTGCTATTTTTCGCTGCTGGCGGCCAAGAGCGGCGGCGAGTTCCTGCTGCCCTTCTCCCTCAGCGCGCTGGCGGACTATATCTCCACAGACCGCAGCGCCATGATGCGGGAGCTGAAAAAGATGCGGGACGAGAGGCTGGTGGATATTACCGGGCGGAAAGTCCTGCTGCATCAGGGCATTTGAGCCTTTTTTGCCGCAAGTGAAGATTGACGGGTATGCCCGTTGGTGTTACAATGACAGAGAACACGGATACGCCGCGAGGTTGATCCCAATGGCGGACACCGAACTTAAAAGAGAAGGAGCCGTGATGTATGTATCGCATCGTTAGAAAAGAAGCGCTGAAGCCCACCGTGATCCTGTACGAGATCGAAGCGCCCATGGTCGCCAAGAAGGCGGAGCCGGGTCAGTTCATCATCCTGCGCGTGGATGAGAAGGGTGAGCGTATCCCCATTACGATCCACGACTACGACCGGGAGAAGGGCACTGTGACCATCATTGTCCAGACCGTCGGCGCCACCACCGAGAAGCTGAGCCACAAGCAGCAGGGCGAGTGCCTGCATGATTTTGTCGGCCCCCTGGGCCTGTCTCTTATACACATCTCCGAGCCCACGAGACGTAGAGGAATCTCG
>URVR01000186.1 GCA_900551355.1 uncultured Eubacteriales bacterium
TTCCTCTACGTCTCGTGGGCTCGGAGATGTGTATAAGAGACAGGACTTCACCACGGGGATGCCGATGGAAATATTGGGCACGAACAGGCCGTCCATCACGTCCACATGGACGTAGTCGGCGGTGGAGATGGCCTGGATGTCCCGGGCCAGATGGGCAAAGTCGGCGGACAGGATGGAGGGAGCGATCTTGATCATGGGAAACTTCCTTTCAGCCGCACGGCGGTGGCCGGAGCGGCATAGTATAAGACGTGCAGGCCGCCGCGCACCTGTGCAGGAGGCGCAGCCGGTTTCGCCCGCTGGCGGGGCGGTCTGCTGTGCGCCCGGACGAAGCCGGCTCTGCCGGCTCGTCCGGAGCGGATACAATATCTATCCTATTATACACGGGGTACGGGACGTTTGCAAGACCGCGCCGTGTACCGCGAAAATTTGTCTATTTTGTGAATTTTCCATAAAGGGGCTTTACCTTTGCTGACTTTTCCTGTAAAATAGCACTTTGAGATGAAAAAGCAGGGGGACGGTCTTGCATATGAGTTTTCTGCAAAAAATCGGCAATGCGCTGTCGCGGTTCATGTACGGACGCAACGGCGCGGATCAGCTGGGGCTGACCACCATCTGGGCGGCGCTTCTGCTGGATGTGGTCAACATCTTCATCAAGCAGCAGACCGTTCACATGGTCATCAGCTTCCTGTCCACGGTGCTGCTGGTCATCGCGGTGTACCGCGTGTTCTCCCGGAACCTGCAGAAGCGCCGGGCGGAGAACGCCCGCTTCCTGGAGAAGGTCTGGTGGCCCATGAAGCGCCGGGCTGCCGGCAGTAAGCAGCAGCGCATGGACAAGGCGCACAAGTACTTCACCTGCCACAACTGCAAGACGGTGTGCCGCGTGCCCCGGGGCAAGGGGAAGATCGTCATCACCTGCCCCAAGTGCGGCGGCGAGATCCACGGGAAAAGCTGAATGAACAAAGCCCTCCGGCACCGCCGGAGGGCTTTGCTTATGGCTTGTTACGAAATTCAGAAGCGGCGGCCGCCCACGAAGTTCCTGCTGTAATAATTGCTGTTCAGGGAGGAGACGCATACGCAGTAGCCGTTGCTGCTGGAGGACGAGGCGTGGATGAACTGGTCGTCGCCCACATAGATGCCCACATGGGAGGCGGGGTAGCTGCCGTCGGAGAAGAACACCAGATCGCCGGGCTGCAGATCGCTGCGGCTGACGTAGGTGCCGTAGTTCAGCTGCGGCGTAGCGCCGTGGGGCAGAGACACGCCCAGCTGGGCGTACACATACATAGTGAAGCCGGAGCAGTCGAAGCCGCTGGGGGATGCGCCGCCGTAGACATAGGGCACGCCCAGGTACTGGTAGGCGATGCTGACGGCGGAGCTGCCGTAGCTGCCGGAAGGCACGGTGCTGCTGCCGGTATCGGTGCTGCTGCCCGCGGAGGTGTCCGTGCTGCCGGTGTCGGCGGGCAGGGAGTCGCCCAGTGTCACATACTGCTTGGCCACATAGCCGGCGGTTCCGTTATAGGACACGGCGTACCAGCTGCCGCTCTCGGCCAGCACCGTGACAGAGGTGCCTCTGGACAGAGTGGCCAGAATGGACGAGGAGGTGTTGGCGTCGCTGCGCAGGCGCACGTCAGAGCCGTTGATGACGCCGCTGCCCAGGGATTTGCCGGAGTTCATGGTGGCCATCAGCTGGGAGGCGGCCTTGGCCTTGGCCTCCGCTTCCGCCTTGGCTTTGGCTTCCGCAGCGGCCTTGGCCTCTGCGGCGGCCTTTTCCTCCGCCTTGCGCTGGATGGTGGCCGCAGCGGTCTCCACCGCGTCCGGCGTGGCCGGCGTCACCACGGCGCACAGCGCCGCGCCGGAGGTCATGGCCGGGCCTGCCGCGTTCTCCAGCTTGGAGGAGGCGGAGGGCAGGGAGACGGATGCGTTCAGGGGGATGGCGTGGGCCACAGGCACCACGGAGTTCTTGAGCCGTCCGGTGAGGACGGTGACGCCGGTGACGGCGGAGATCATTACGATAACGGCCAGTGCCGCGGTAAGGATGCGTTTCATAGGCTCACAGCTTTCCGGCCAGCGCCCGCTCCAGCCAGATGGTGCCCACGTCCATGGCGGCGTAGAGACTGTCCTTCTCGGACTTCTTCACCACGCGGTCGCGGGAGCGCAGGTCGGGGTCCGTCAGCTGCAGCTGCACGGACACGCGAGTGGCCACGTCCATGTCCTGCTCCTTCTTGGTGTCCAGGATCTGGAACATGACGATGTATTTGTCGGCCATGCTGCCGTAGTAGATCAGATTGTCCACCCGGCGCAGGGGATGATTTTTATAGACAAGGCCTTCGCCCTTTTTCACGTCTGCCATGAAAGTACCTCCATTGAAAAACTTTGTAACCGAATTGTAACACATCACAAAATCAATGTCAATCATATTCCGAAATAAATAGGCCAAAAGCGCAGATTTAACATATTATCCACAATTATTCCCCCAATTTTTTCAGCTTTCTTTCATATTTCTCTTATATTACGCCCCAAAAATGGAAAACACTTTCCGTAAAAATCGGGTCGGGCATACAGAAGCGGGGCTGCCGACGCAGCCCCGCGGGACATGTTTTTTACCGGGTCTCCCGGGAAGTGAGGTACTTGCGCACCATCAGTGCTACCT
>URVR01000187.1 GCA_900551355.1 uncultured Eubacteriales bacterium
TACACTTATGCGATCGTCGGCAGCGTCAGATGTGTATAAGAGACAGGTACATACCGATCTCGGGATAGCCCTCACGATGGGCCACGCGGGCCATGGCCAGATACATACCCACCTCGGAGCACTCGCCCTCGAAGTTGGCGCGCAGACCGTCGATGATCTCCTGACGAACCTCCTCGGGGACATCATCGCCGAACACCTTGCCGACGCCTACCACATGCTCGGCGGCCCAGGACTTCTCCTCGGACTGGAGCAGGAACTTCTCGCCGCTGACGTGGCACACCGGGCACTCGGCCGGGGGAACATCGCCTTCATGAACGTAACCGCAAACAGGACATACCCACTTCTTCATAATCGTATCCTCCATTTATATGTTATATTGATTTGTTTTGTGAGGGTCGCCCCTCTCGCTTACTGTGGTCAGTATAACACGGACGCAGGATTTGATAAGTTGCATTTGCAACATTCGAAAAGTTTTTTCCAAAAAATGCTTTACAGGCCCAGGAAGGTGCGCCAGACGGCGATATAGCGCTGCGCTTCGGACTGATCGTCGGCCTCGGCGGCCATGCGCAGCAGCGGCTCCGTGCCGGAGAAGCGGCAGATGACCCAGCTGCCGTCGGCAAAATACACCTTGCAGCCGTCCTCCCGGCTGACGTGGTCCACCGCCGCGCCGAAGTCCGGCGTCTCGCAGCGGACGAACAGGCGCTCCTGCAGCTCCGCCTTGCGGGCGGGGGTCATGCGGAAGTCCGCCTCCGCCCACTGGGGGTCGCCGTACTGGGCGGCGATCTCCGCGAACAGTGCCGACACCGACTTGCCGGTGACGGCCAGCATCTCCACCAGCAGGGCGGCGGCATAGATGCCGTCCTTGCCGGAGATGTGGCCCCGGACGGCCATGCCGCCGGAGGATTCGCCGCCGATGACGGCGTCCGTCTCCGTCATCTTGGCGGACACCCACTTGAAGCCCACCGGCACCTCGTAGCACTTCTCGCCGAGGCCGGCGGCCACGCGGTCCAGCAGGTGGCTGGTGGAGTTGTTGCGGACGCAGGGGCCGTGCCAGCCCCGGTATTTCACCAGATAATAGTACAGCAGCACCAGCAGCTTGTTGGGGTGGATGAACTGCCCCTCGTTGTCGATGACGCCCAGACGGTCGGCGTCGCCGTCGGTGGCGATGCCCAGGTCGCAGTGCTTGTCCAGCACCAGCGCCGCCAGGGGCTTCAGCGTGTCCACATTGGGGGCGGGCAGCTTGCCGCCGAACAGGGTGTCGTGGCGGTCGTGGATAATCTCCAGATCGCAGCGGCAGGTGGTCAGCAGCATGCTGAGGCTGGACCAGCTGACGCCGTACATGGGGTCGAAGCCGATGCGCAGCGCCGCGCTCTTGATGGCCTCCACGTCCACGGCGGAGAGGATGCTGTCCAGATATTCGTTCATGGGGTTGGCCTCGGTGATGAGGCCCTGCGCCACCGCCTCGTCGTAGTCCACGCTCCTGACGTCGGCGGGGGTGAGCTGCGCGATCTCCGCCTCGATGCGGGCGGTCACCGTCTCGTCGGCGTCGCGGCCGCCGGCGGTGAACACCTTGATGCCGTTGTAGATGGCGGGGTTATGGCTGGCGGTAACGGCGATGCCGTAGGGCTCGCCCCGCTTTTTCACGGTGAACATCATCAGGGGCGTGGGGCTGGAGCGGTTGATGACATAGGGGTGGAAGCCATAGCCCACCAGCACCTCCGCCGCCCAGTGGGCGGATTCCTTGGACAAAAACCGCCGGTCGTAGCCCACGCAGACCTCCGCGCCGGCGAGGCCCTCCTTCTCCATCAGGCGGCACAGGCCGGCCATCAGCAGGCGGATATTCTCCTTGGTGAATTCATCGGCGATGACGGCGCGCCAGCCGCCGGTACCGAACTTGATCATAGACCCGATCTCCTTTCAGCGGGACGGGCAGCGCCCTCCCGCAGCATATCCGATGATAGTATAGCCAATCCCGCGGTGGGAGAAAAGCCGCGAAAGGTGCGAAAAAGCGGGGCATCCTGCTCTGTTTTCTCAGTAGTCCACCTTCATCAGGCACAGGCCCTCCGGCGGGGCGGTGGGGCCGGCCAGCTTCCGGTCCTTGGCCAGCAGGATCTCCTGCACATAGGCGGGCTCCCAGTAGCCGCGCCCCACCTCCAGCAGCGTCCCCACCAGGATACGCACCATGTTCTGGAGGAAGCCGGTACCGTGGAATGTGAAGATCACCCGATCCTTCCGGCGCTCCACGGTGATGCTGTCCACCAGCCGGACGGTGGATTTCTTCATACGGGGATTACCGCAGAAGCTGGCGAAGTCGTGCTCGCCGGTGAGGTACGCCGCCGCCTGACGCATCCGCTCCACATCGGGGCGGTAGTCCAGCAGCGTCACATACTTCCGGTCGAACACCGGCTTCACCGGACCGTCAAAGCAGGTGTAGCGGTACGTTTTGCCCAGTGCGTTGTAGCGGGCGTGAAACCGGGGCGCCGCCTCCTTCACCTCCCGGACGGCGATGGCGTCGGGCAGGTAGCGGTTCAGGTACTGTCTCTTATACACATCTCCGAGCCCACGAGACGTAGAGGAATCTCGT
>URVR01000188.1 GCA_900551355.1 uncultured Eubacteriales bacterium
GGGCTCGGAGATGTGTATAAGAGACAGGCCGCGGGGGATGCGGGCTTCCATCTCGTCAAAATACGTCATATCCATGCTCATGGGGGCGACCTCCTGTGATATCTGTAAAAATACCTGTTTATTATATTTCAAATGGGGGAAAAGTCAAGGAGAACAGGGGGCATTCCATTGCAATTTGTGAGATCCTGTGATAAAATCAACGTGTTCGGCGCGGATCATCCCCACATCCGACGATTACACCAAATGTTTGGAATGTTTCTTGCTTTTTCCGACACACCGTGTTACAATACCAACGGTCATTCCCATTGTTGGTAACTATATATGAGAAAGGAAGATCGCTGCTATGATCTATACGACTGAAGTTCAGCATATGTGTCCCGTGGCCAAGGGCGCTTATCACGGCCCGGCGCCCATCCCCGAGGAGGGCAAGTGGGTGCAGGCCAAGGAGATCTCCGATATCTCCGGCTTTACCCACGGCGTGGGCTGGTGCGCCCCGCAGCAGGGCGCCTGCAAGCTGACCCTGAATGTGAAGAACGGCGTCATTGAGGAGGCGCTGGTGGAGACCATCGGCTGCTCCGGCATGACCCACTCCGCCGCCATGGCCTCTGAGATCCTCATCGGCAAGACCATTCTGGAGGCGCTGAACACCGACCTGGTGTGCGATGCCATCAACACCGCCATGCGCGAGCTGTTTTTGCAGATCGTGTACGGCCGCACCCAGTCCGCCTTCTCCGAGGACGGTCTGGCCGTGGGCGCTTCTCTGGAGGATCTGGGCAAGGGTCTGCGCTCTCAGGTGGGTACCATGTTCTCCACCAGAGAAAAGGGCCCCCGCTATCTGGAGATGGCCGAGGGCTATTGCAGCCGTCTGGCGCTGAACAAGGACGACGAGATCGTGGGCTATGAGTTTATCAGCCTCGGCAAGATGATGGACTTCATCAAGAAGGGCGACGACGCCAACGAGGCACTGAAGAAGGCTACCGGCCACTACGGCCAGTGGGACAACGCGGCGAAGTATATCGACCCGCGTCACGAGTAAGAAGGGAGGACGACAACAATGGCTCTGTTTGAAAGTTACGAGAGAAGGATCGACAAGATCAACGGCGTCCTCGCCCAGTACGGCATCGGCTCCGTGGAGGAGTGCCGCGACATCTGCAAGGCGAAGGGCTTCGACCCCTACGAGATCGTCAAGAGCATCCAGCCTATCTGCTTTGAAAACGCCTGCTGGGCTTACACCGTGGGCGCGGCCATCGCCATCAAGTCCGGCGTGAAGACCGCCGCCGAGGCCGCCAAGATGATCGGCGTGGGCCTCCAGTCCTTCTGCATCGACGGCTCTGTGGCCGAGGATCGCAAGGTAGGTCTGGGCCACGGCAATCTGGGCGCCATGCTGCTGAGCGACGACTCCAAGTGCTTCGCCTTCCTGGCCGGCCACGAGTCTTTCGCCGCCGCCGAGGGCGCCATCGGTATCGTGAAGAACGCCAACAAGGCCCGCAAGGAGCCGCTGCGCGTGATCCTGAACGGTCTGGGCAAGGACGCCGCCCAGATCATCAGCCGCATCAACGGCTTCACCTATGTGCAGACCCAGTTCGACTACTACACCGGCAAGCTCAACATCGTCCGGGAGATCCGTTACTCCGAGACGGAGCGGGCCGATGTCCGCTGCTACGGCGCGGATGATGTCCGCGAGGGCGTGGCCATCATGCACCACGAGGGCGTGGACGTGTCCATCACCGGCAACTCCACCAACCCCACCCGCTTCCAGCACCCCGTGGCCGGCACCTATAAGAAGGAGTGCATCGAGCAGGGCAAGAAGTACTTCTCCGTTGCCTCCGGCGGCGGCACGGGCCGTACGCTGCATCCCGACAACATGGCCGCCGGTCCCGCCAGCTACGGCATGACCGACACCATGGGCCGCATGCATTCCGACGCCCAGTTCGCCGGCTCCAGCTCCGTCCCCGCCCATGTGGAGATGATGGGCTTCCTGGGCATGGGCAACAACCCCATGGTGGGCGCCACCGTCGCCGTGGCCGTCGCTGTGGAAGAGGCTGTAAAGTAAATTCCGTTTACACGCAAAATATCCCCCGACCACCGGTCGGGGGATATTTTTATGTGCGTATGTACGTCAGCACTTGCCGAAGAAACCGCACAGCAGCTTCAGCAGGGAAGCGCAGTCGAAATTGCAGAACATTGCTGTACCTCCTATGTGTATTTCCCTTGCAAGGACAACGTCATTGTAACCGATTTGTAACTCTTTTGCAAATGCAATATCTGCCAGTCACAGGCGGTCACAGAATAAGCAGCAGGCCGATGGCGATGAGCAGCTCCTCATCGGCCTCCTGCCGGAACAGGAAGAACAGCAACAGCAGCAGAAGGATGTCCCCGGCGTCCAGATCGGACAGGTGCAGCTTCTCCAGCAGCCCATTGAGGATGCCCCGCTCCGGAGCCGGCTGCGGCGGAGGCGGCGGGCCGTGAGGAGGCCGTCCCTCGGGCGCCGCGCCTCCCGGCGGACTGTCTCTTATACACATCTGACGCTGCCGACGATCGCATAAGTGTAGATC
>URVR01000189.1 GCA_900551355.1 uncultured Eubacteriales bacterium
GGCATACGAGATTCTCTACGTCTCGTGGGCTCGGAGATGTGTATAAGAGACAGTCTCCAGACCGTCCACGCCGGGCATCACAAGATTGTGGGTCTTTTCGCCGTACCAGCCGTACTTGGCGTACAGGGCCTGCAGCGCGTCGTAGAGGGTCATGCCCTGGGCGGCGTACCAGCCGGCCATCTCCGTGACCATCAGGGAGGCGGTGACGGCGTCCTTGTCGCGGACGTAGTCGCCCAGCATGTAGCCGTAGCTCTCCTCGTAGGACATGATGACCTCGCCCTGGCCGGAGGACTCCAGCTCGCCCTTCTTCTCGGCCATGAACTTGAAGCCGGTGAAGGTATCGTAGCAGGTGACGCCGTTGGACTCGGCCACCTTGCGGGCCATGTCGGTGGTGACGATGGACTTGAGGAACACCGGCTTCTCCGGCATCTTGCCGGCCCGGCGCAGCGCGCCGATGAGGTAGTCCAGCAGCAGCACGCCGGTCTGGTTGCCGGTGACTGCCACGAACTTGCCGGCGTGGTCGCGGACCATGATGCCCACGCGGTCACTGTCAGGGTCGGTGCCCAGGATGAAGTCGGCGCCCACCTTGTCCGCCAGCTCGATGGCCAGATAGAAGCCCTCCGGATTCTCCGGATTGGGGGAGGCCACGGTGGGGAAATTGCCGTCCAGCACCATCTGCTGCTCCACACAGTACAGGTGCTTGACGCCCAGAGCCCGCAGAGCCTCCGGCACCAGCTTCCAGCCGCAGCCGTGGAACGGGGTGTACACCACCTTGAAGGTGTCGGCCACCTTGGCCATGGACGCCCGGTCGTTGACCATGGCCATGACGTTTTCCATAAAGGCGCGGTCCGTCTCCTCACCCATGATCTCGATGAGGCCGGCCTTCACCGCCTCGTCAAAGTCCATGCGCTTCACGCCGGTGAAGATGTCGATCTTCTCCAGCTGGGCGGCGATGGCGTTAGCGTGCTGGGGCGGCAGCTGGGCGCCGTCAGACCAGTAGACCTTGTAGCCGTTATACTCCTTGGGGTTGTGGCTGGCGGTGACATTGATGCCCGCCTGACAGCCGTAGTAACGGACGGCGAAGCTCAGCTCCGGCGTGGGCCGCAGGGATTCAAAGATGCGGACGTGGATGCCGTTGGCGGCGCAGACCTCCGCGGCGGCGTGGGAGAACAGCATGTTGTTGTTGCGGCAGTCCATGCAGATGGCCACGCCCTTCTTTTTGGCCTCCTCGCCCTCGGCGGCGATGACATTGGCGAAGCCCTGGGTGGCCCAGCGGATGACGTGGATGTTCATCTGGTGCAGGCCCACCTTCATGGTGCCCCGCAGACCGGCGGTGCCGAACTCCAGCGGGCCGTAAAAGCGATTCTCGATCTCCTTTTCGTCGTGGGCGATGCTCTCCAGCTCCGCGTGCTCGGCGGGGGAGAGCGCGTCGCTGTGGAGCCAGCGCTCGTATTCCTGTTTGTAGCTCATATAGGTACTCCTTTCGGGATGATATGTACTTATTCGTCCTCTTCCACGGGCTGGGCGGTCAGCAGCTCCTGCGCCTCCTCCAGACGGGAGGCGGGGACATACAGGCTGACGCCGAAGCCGGAAAAGCCGTTGATGACCTTGCCGGCGCCGCCCTCGCGGTCGTAATACTTGAAGCAGGGGACGCCGTAGGCCGACAGCAGGGAGATGACGGTGTCGGCGTCGGCGGCGGAGTCAAAGGTCTGCTTCAGCAGCACGGCCTTTTCGTCGCGGCCGGATTCGTCCTTGGGCCACGCGGGCACGTCCGGACGGCCGGTAAAGCTCCAGTTTTCCATGGGAATGACCTCCTATTTGTGGTATTTTGCGCCGCCGGCGATCTGGTAGGCGCGGTAGATCTGCTCCAGCAGCATGATGCGGGCCATGTGATGGGGAAATGTCATGGGGGACATGGACAGACGCCAGTCGGCCTGCCGCTTCAGCTCCTCGTCCAGACCGACGCTGCCGCCGATGAGGAACGTGATCTGGGTCTTGCCCTGGACGCCGAAGTCTGTGAGACGGCGGCTCAGCTCCTCGCTGGAGCAGGGCTTGCCCTCGATGCACATCGCCACCAGCGCGCCGCCCTTGGGCAGCTTTTCCCGGATGGCGGCGGCCTCCGCTTGCAGGGCGCGGCGGAGCTCGGCGGGGGAGGGCTCGTCGGGCAGACGGCTCTCCGGCAGCTCCACGATCTCCAGACGGCACAGCCGCTGGAGACGCTTGACGTATTCGGCGGCGGCGTCGATATAGAATTTTTCCTTCAACTTGCCGACGCAGAGGATCGTTACCTTCTGCACGCGATCACCTCCGGCGCATAGCAGCCGCTGAGCTCGCCCCGGGGCGCCACCTCCACGGAGACGTCCAGCCCGGACAGGGCCGTTTCCATGACCTGCAAGGCCCGCTGGGGGGTGTTGTTCTCCCGGCTCAGGTCTGTCTCTTATACACATCTCCGAGCCCACGAGAC
>URVR01000190.1 GCA_900551355.1 uncultured Eubacteriales bacterium
ACGTCTCGTGGGCTCGGAGATGTGTATAAGAGACAGTCCCCGGCCCGCCGTCTGGCAGTCCGCCGTCACCACGGCGCTCATGGCGCCCTCCGCCGCCAGACGGCGGCACTGGGTGTTGGTGGAATCCAGCGTATCATAGTGGTAGACCGGGATGTCCATGGCGGCACCTCCTCTTTCCCGTAATGTTACCACGATTCGGCAGGGCTGTAAATAGCGATACCTGCTGATGGCAGGCATTAGCGGCAGAAATGGATTTGTGAGATATGTCAAAGAAACCGGCCGTTTTTTGGCGGTTTCTTGGTGCAGAAATGTATTGCTTTTTCCGGAGGCGGCCCGTATAATAGGCAAGAAAAATGAGAGGAGGGACGGCCATGACCTGCAAACACACGACGAAAAAGCGGACGGACGCTCCCACTGTTTCCATTTTTAATAGTGTTTCCTTTGACCGGTGATTTTTTCACCGGTTATTTTTTTGCGTTGGTAAGTAACTGGAAATAAACGGATGAAGAAAGAGAGGAACTGTCACATGAACAAAAAACTCGGACACGACGCCATCTACGACGCCCGGGAGCTGGGTACGCCCCGGATGCTGCTGCTGGGTCTGCAGCACCTGTTCGCCATGTTCGGCGCCACGGTGCTGGTGCCCATCCTGGTCAGCGGCTACGGCCTGCCCCTGTCCATCCAGACCACCCTGCTGTTCGCCGGTATCGGCACCCTGCTGTTCCACGTCTGCACCAAGATGAAGATTCCCGCGTTCCTTGGCTCCTCCTTCGCCTTCCTGGGCGGCTTCCAGGCGGTGGCCAACCTGGACAGCGGCAAGTTCGCCGCCATGACCGGCGAGGAGAAGCTGCCCTACGCCCTGGGCGGCGTGGTGGTAGCCGGCCTGCTGTACCTGGTGCTGGCCCTGCTGTTCAAGCTGGTGGGCGCCAAGAAGGTCATGCGGTTCTTCCCCCCCATCGTCACCGGCCCCATCATCATCCTCATCGGCCTGAACCTGTCCGGCACCGCCGTGACCAACGCCTCCAGCTGCTGGTGGCTGGCGTTGGTGGCCATCGCCATCATCATCGTGGCCAACATCTGGGGCAAGGGCATGATCAAGATCATCCCCATCCTGCTGGGTGTGGTGGGCAGCTACATCGTGGCTCTGATCGCCACGGCCTGCGGCGCACAGCTGCCTGACGCCGACGGCGTGATGCAGCCCCTGATCAACTTCACCGAAGTCCACGATGCCGGTTTCCTGGGCCTGCAGCAGTTCGTCATCGCCAAGTTCGACATCACCTCCATTCTGGTGATGGCCCCCATCGCCATCGCCGCCATGATGGAGCACATCGGTGATGTCTCCGCCATCTCCTCCACCACCGGCAAGAATTTCATCGAGGATCCCGGCCTGCACCGTACCCTGCTGGGTGACGGTCTGGCTACCGCCTTCGCCGGTATGTTCGGCGGCCCCGCCAACACCACCTACGGTGAGAACACCGGTGTGCTGGCCCTGAGCCGCGTGTACGATCCCCGGGTCATCCGCATCGCCGCCATCTACGCCATCATCCTCAGCTTCTCCCCCAAGTTCGACGCGCTGGTCAACTCCATCCCCACCGCCATCGTGGGCGGCGTCAGCTTCGTCCTCTACGGTATGATCTCCGCCGTCGGCGTCCGCAACGTGGTGGAGAACCGGGTGGATCTCACCAAGTCCCGCAACCTCATCATCGCCGCGGTCATCTTCGTCTGCGGTCTGGGCTTCAGCTCCACCGGCGGCATCACCTTCGCCGTGGGCAGCGCCGACATCACCCTGACGGGTCTGGCCATCGCCGCGCTGGCCGGCGTCATCCTGAATGCGGTCCTGCCCGGCAACGACTACGAGTTCGGCAAGAGCGTCGAGGGTGACACAAGCGCCGACCTGGGCAGCTATTAAGAGACTGCGCAGATACGCAAAAAGAGAACAGGCTCTTGCGAGCCTGTTCTTTTTTTATCTGCCGAGGTGCACCCCGGATACGAACAGAAAAGCATCCGCCGCCTGCAGAAGCGGGCGGCGGATGCTGGTCATTCAGTCTTTTCCGCCGGTTCCGCCGGGCGGTCGGCACGGCCGTACAGCACGGTCATGCGGCGGATCTTCTCCGCCAGCTCCGGCGTCAGCTCGCCGGGCAGCAGACGCCACTGCCAGTTGCCGCTCTGGGTGCCGGGCGTGTTCATACGGTGACCCTCGCCAAGCCCCAGATAGTCCTGCATCTGCGCCACAAACAGCTCCGCCACGCTGCTCATGCCGCCCCGGATAACGCCCCAGTGGAAGCCCTCCTGCTCCGTCAGCGCCAGATACGCCTCGGCGTAGGCGATGTCCTCCGGTTTGGCCTCCTGCCGCCACAGCGCCAGCGGGCTGTTGTCGTGGGTGCCAGTGTAGCAGCTGTCTCTTATACACATCTCCGAGCCCACGAGACGTAGAGGAATCTCGT
>URVR01000191.1 GCA_900551355.1 uncultured Eubacteriales bacterium
TACGAGATTCCTCTACGTCTCGTGGGCTCGGAGATGTGTATAAGAGACAGATTTGCAGGTCAACGAGTTCCGGGGCAGCCGGACGGTGCAGCTCCAAATGGTGGATCTGCGGCCGTCCCTGTGGGCCAGCGGCCGGGAGCAGGAGGCGCTGGCGCTGGCGGCGCGCTGCACGGCCCGCCAGTCCATACCCGCCCGGGACGCCCGGCGCCTGCTGCCCACCCGTGACCAGTTCGCCGCCGCCTGGCGGTTCCTGGAACGCACCGTCCCGGAGGGCGGCCTCACCACCGGCTATCTGCCGCTGCTGCGCGCGCTGGCAGCGGAGCTGGGCAAGGCGGAGCCGTTCCTCCGCGCCGCCCTGTGCCTGTCCGTCTTTGCCGAACGGGGACTTTTGACGCTGGAGCGGCAGGGGGACGACGTGACCATCCGGCTGCACCGGGGCCTGAAGGTGGTGCTGGGGCAGTCGCCCCACCTGCTGTGGCTCCACAAGAATATTGAGAAAGGGGGCGTTGGACAGTGACGCCGCAGGAAATGTACGACCATCTTGTTGAAACCGTCAAGTCCTACAACCCGTCCGCCGGGTTCGATCAGATCCACGCCGCCTACGAGTATGCCGCCGCCCACCACGCCGGCCAGAACCGGAAGGACGGCTCGCCCTTTATCACCCACCCGCTGGCCGTGGCCCAGATCGTGGCGGAGGAGCTGCATCTGGACACGGAGTCCATCGTGGCGGCGCTGCTCCACGACACCATCGAGGACACCTCCGCCACCCACGAGGAGATCAGCAAGCTGTTCTCCCCCACGGTGGCCGACCTGGTGGAGGGCGTCAGCAAGCTGACCCGCGTCCATTACACCTCCAAAGAGGAGGAGCAGATGGAGAACCTCCGCAAGATGCTGATGGCCATGGCCAAGGACATCCGGGTCATCCTCATCAAGATCTCCGACCGGCTCCACAACATGCGCACCATGGAGTATCAGACGCCGGAGAAGCAGAAGCAGAAATCCTTCGAGACCATGGAAATCTACGCCCCCATCGCCCACCGCCTGGGCATGCAGAAGATGAAGTGGGAGCTGGAGGATCTCTCCCTGAAATATCTGGACCCCGTGGGCTACCGGGAGATCACCGAGGCGCTGGACGAGAAGGCGGCGGAGTACGACGGCTTCATGTCCTCCATCCACGACCAGATCACCACCCGCCTGCGGGAGGCCGGCATCGACGCCGCGGTGCAGGCCCGCATGAAGCACCCCTACTCCATCTACCGCAAGATGTACACCCAGAACAAGTCGCTGGACGACGTGTTCGACCTGTTCGCCTTCCGGGTCATCGTGGACACGGTGGCGGACTGCTACAACGTGCTGGGCCTGATCCACGACCTGTACAAGCCCATCCTGGGCCGCTTCAAGGACTATATCGGCACCCCCAAGCCCAACATGTACCAGAGCCTGCACACCACGGTGGTGGGCGAGAGCGGCATCCCCTTCGAGGTGCAGATCCGCACTAAGGAGATGCACGAGATCGCCGAATACGGCGTGGCCGCCCACTGGAAGTACAAGCAGAACGGCCAGGGCGCCGGCGACGAGCGCAGCTACGAGTGGGTGCGCCGCCTGCTGGAGAATCAGGAGGACGCCGACGCCGAGGACTTCATCCACTCCCTGAAGGTGGACATGTTCGCCGACGAGGTGTTCGTGTTCACGCCGCAGGGCGACGTGATCAACCTGCCCGCCGGCGCCACGCCCATCGACTTCGCCTACACCATCCACTCCGCTGTGGGCAACCACATGACCGGCGCCAAGGTCAACGGCCGCATCGTCCAGTTCGACTACCACCTGCGCAACGGCGACGTGGTGGAGGTCATGACCAGCAAATCCGCCCACGGCCCCAGCCGCGACTGGGTGAAGATCGCCCGCTCCAGCAACGCCCGCAGCAAGATCCGCCAGTGGTTCAAGCGGGAAAAGCGTGACGAGAACATCGTCAACGGCCGCCAGAGCTTCGAGGCGGAGCTGAAGCGCACCGGCGTCACCCTGAAGGAGCTGACCAACGAGGAGAACCTCCCCAGCGTTTTGAAGAAGCTGTGCTACAACAGCCTGGACGACATGTACGCCGCCATCGGCTACGGCGGTGTGTCCGCCCTGAAGGTCATGGGCCGCCTGCGGGAGGATATCCAGCGCATTCTCCACCAGCACCAGACCGAGCGGCAGGCGGAGGTGCCGGTGGCGGATCAGCCCCAGCAGACCCGTCCTGCCGTGCCCCAGCGCCCCAAGGGGGAGCAGGGCATCGTGGTGGAGGGGCTGACCAACTGCCTTGTGAAGTTCTCCAAGTGCTGCACCCCCGTGCCCGGCGACGAGATCGTGGGCTTCATCACCCGGGGCTACGGCATCTCCGTCCACCTGTCTCTTATACACATCTCCGAGCCCACGAGACGTAGAGGAATCTCGT
>URVR01000192.1 GCA_900551355.1 uncultured Eubacteriales bacterium
TACACTTATGCGATCGTCGGCAGCGTCAGATGTGTATAAGAGACAGGCCCTGCACCGTGCTGTCTCCATAGCCGTCCCTCCTGTTCCCGCCGGGCTGTTTCCCGTATTTCTCCTTCGATTCTACTATATCCCCGGCGGGACCGCAAGCCCTACCTGTCACCACGGCGAAAAAGCCGCCCCTCCGGACGGCTTTTTTTATGGCTCCTGTCTATTGCACGGCGGTGCGGCGGCGGAGTACAATGAAAAAAACGCGAAAGGACACGCCGCCATGAATACCCGCCTCATCACCCGCACCGCGCTGTTTGCGGCGCTCACCGCCGCCGGCGCCTTCATCCGCATCCCGCTGGGCTACTCCTCCATCACGCTGCAGTTCCTCTGCACCGCCATGGCCGGCTGCCTGCTGGGGCCGGCCTATGGCGCGGCCAGTCAGGCGGTATATGTGGCGCTGGGTCTTCTGGGGCTGCCCATCTTCACCCAGGGCGGCGGGCTGTCCTATCTGCTGCAGCCCACCTGCGGCTTTCTCATCGGCCTGATCCCCTCGGCGTGGGTCATCGGCCTGATAACGGCCCGCCGGGAGCCGCACCCCCTGCGGACGGCGCTGGCGTGCTTCGCGGGGCTTGCCGTGCTGTACGCCGTGGGGCTGCCCTACATGGCGGTGATCCTGAACCGCTATATGGGCAAGGCCATGGATCTTACCGCCATCCTCTGGGCCGGTATGCTGCCGTTCCTGCCCGGGGACATGCTGAAGATCGCCGTCACAGCCGTGCTGGCGCCGCTGCTCCAGAAGCGCCTGCCGGCCGCGTCATGAGCGCGTCCTGCCGCGGCTTCTCCCGTATACCGGCAGACCCCCGTACCGCGGAAGCGGCACGGGGGTCTTTTGTCGTTCTGTTTCCATAACAGCCGGGCACGGCGCAGGGGCGTGTTACCGCTTGAAGGCGCCGAACAGCCCCTTCTTCTCGTA
This sequence comes from uncultured Eubacteriales bacterium, assembly GCA_900551355.1. Classification (GTDB taxonomy): domain Bacteria; phylum Bacillota; class Clostridia; order Oscillospirales; family Oscillospiraceae; genus Vescimonas. Next base: position 962 of record URVR01000192.1, read on the forward strand.
GGGATGGGACTCGCTGCCCTTTACCTCGTAGCCGGTGGCCTTGATGGCCGCCGCCAGCGCGGCCTCGTCCAGCGGCTGCTCCGACAGGATCACCGTCTCGCCCTTGCTGTGGGAGGACGTGACCTTCTTCACGTCGCAGGTGCGGCGCACCACATCGTTGATGTGGCTCTCGCACATGCCGCAGGCCATGCCATCGATCTTCAGAATGGTTTCGATCATGATAATACCCTCCAGATATGCAGATTCAAAAGTGCCAAGACCTCCGGCGAGAGCCGGAGGTCTTGTGCGGTTATTTCGCGTGGGTGCCGTGGCACTCACCGTGCATGGCACAGTGGGCACAGCCGGCGCCGCAGGAGTTCTTTCCCGCCTTCTTCTGACGCAGCAGGTATCTGACAATGAGAAATACGATGAGGATCAGTAAGGCACAAATCAATATGGTGGCAAGGTTTGCCGCGATCCAATCCAGCATGAAAATCACTCCTTTGCTGATGGGATAGTTTGCGCAGGTATCAGACCTTGGCGCTGAGCTTGGTGGCCTCCTTGTAGGGGCGGACCAGCATGTAGATCAGGCCGGCCAGCAGGATGACCGCCACGATGACGCCCAGGATGTTGGCGTTGCCGGCGAACAGGTTGCCGAACTGGTTGATCATCAGGCCGATGACATAGGCGAAGCCGCACTGGTAGCCGATGGCGAACCAGGTCCACTTGGCGTTGTTCATCTCACGCTTGATGGCGCCGATGGCCGCGAAGCAGGGTGCGCACAGCAGGTTGAACACCAGGAAGCTGTAGCCGGTGATACCGGTGAAGGCCGAAGCCATGGCGTCGTAGACGCTGCCGTCGCCGCCGCCGTACAGGATGCCCAGCGTACCGACGATGTTCTCCTTGGCCACCAGACCGGTGATGGAGGCCACGGTAGCCTGCCATTTGCCCCAGCCCAGAGGCGCAAAGATCCAGGCGATGGCGCCGCCGATGGCAGCCAGGATGGAGGAGTCGATCTCGGACTCATCCAGCATGCGGAACGTGCCGTCCACCCAGCCGAAGTAGGTGGTGAACCACACGAAGATGGTGGACAGAAGGATGATGGTGCCGGCCTTCTTGATGAAGGACCAGCCGCGCTCCCACATGGAGCGGAGCACGTTGCCCAGAGTGGGCCAGTGGTAGGCGGGCAGCTCCATAACGAAGGGAGCGGGGTCGCCGGCGAACATCTTGGTCTTCTTCAGCATGATGCCGGAGATGATGATGGCGGCCATGCCGATGAAGTAAGCGGAGGTGGACACCCATGCGCTGCCGCCGAACAGGGCGCCGGCGATCATGGCGATGAAGGGCACCTTGGCGCCTGTCTCTTATACACATCTGACGCTG
>URVR01000193.1 GCA_900551355.1 uncultured Eubacteriales bacterium
TACACTTATGCGATCGTCGGCAGCGTCAGATGTGTATAAGAGACAGGGTCAGGGCCACATAGTTGGCCCGATAGCTGTCGGGGTTCACGGAGATGCCGGCCTCGATGAGCTGGATGGCGGCGGGGCAGCCGTACCGCTGCTGGAGATAGCGGACGTTGCCGGTGTGGTCAAAATGGGCGTGGGAGCAGATGACGCCCCGCAGGCGCAGGCCGTTGTCGTCGATGAGGCGGGTCAGTCCGGGCCGGTCCAGCTTGGCGTAGCCGGTGTCGATGAGGACGATGTCCCGGTCCGTGAGAAAATAGACGGGCAGCAGGGCGGTGGCGCCCTCCGCCGCCCAGGTGCGGCCCAGTATGTGCTTGAGTTCCATGGCAGTCCCTCCCGGAAGTGGTGTTTTCCCCATTATACACCGCGCCGCGGAAAAAACAAATTTTTTTGATTTCCCTCTATGCAAGAGGGGAGAAATAAGGTAAAATACCAGAGAGAAAAAACGGGGAGGCAATGCGATGGAGCAGCCAAAATACAAACGGGTACTCATTAAGATCAGCGGCGAGGCGCTGGCCGGCGATAAGCACTTCGGCCTGGACTTTCAGGTGATGGGCCGCGTGGCTGATGTCATCAAGGAATGCGTGGAAATGGGCGTACAGGTGGGCGTCGTCATCGGCGGCGGCAACTTCTGGCGCGGCGTCAAGGACGGCGAGGGGCACATCGAGCGCACCCGCGCCGACCACATGGGCATGCTGGCCACCGCCATGAACTGCATGGCCATGGCCGACGTGCTGGAGCAGAAGGGCGTGGACGTCCGGGTGCAGACAGCGCTGGAGATCCGGGCCGTGGCGGAGCCGTACATCCGGGCGCGGGCTATCCGCCATCTGGAGAAGGGCCGCGTGGTCATCTTCGGCTGCGGCATCGGGTGCCCGTTCTTTTCCACCGACACCGCGGCGGTGCTGCGGGCGGCGGAGATCGAGGCCGACATCATCCTGCTGGCCAAGAACATCGACGGCGTGTACGACAGTGACCCGGCCAAGAACGCCGCGGCCGTCAAGTTCGACTCCATCACCTATGACGAGGTGCTCAAGCGGCATCTGGCCGTGATGGATTCCACCGCCACCAGCCTGTCCATGGACAACCACATCCCCGTGCTGGTGTTCGCGCTGAAGGATCCCCAGAATATCATCCGCGCCCTGCGCGGCGAAAAAATCGGAACGATCGTGAAGGAGGCTTAACCGCTATGTTAAAGGACGAGTACAAGATCTACGAGGAAAAAATGAAGAAGAGCATCGAATCCGTGGTCAGCGATTTCGACACCGTGCGTGCCGGCCGCGCCAACGCTTCCGTGCTCAACCGCATCAGCGTGGACTATTACGGTACCCCCACGCCCATCCAGCAGATCGCATCCGTCGGTTCTCCCGACCCCCGCACGCTGGTGATCACGCCGTGGGACGCATCCATCCTCAAGGGCATCGAAAAGGCCATTCAGGAGTCTGACCTGGGCATCAATCCCCAGAACGACGGCAAGTGCATCCGCCTGGCCTTCCCCCAGCTGACGGAGGAGCGCCGTAAGGAGTTGGTGAAGCAGATCCATAAGTACACTGAGGCGGGCAAGGTGGCGGTGCGCAACATCCGCCGCGACGCCCTGGAGAATTTCAAGAAGCAGCAGAAGGCCTCCGAGATCACCGAGGACGAGATGAAGATCGTGGAGAAGGACCTGCAGAAGCTGACCGACGACAGCTGCAAGGAGCTGGATAAGCTGCTGGACAACAAGGAAAAGGAACTGATGTCCGTCTGATGGGCCTGTTCCGCAAGAAAATGCCCCATACGGCGGGGGAGGTGGACAAAAACCGCCTTCCCCGCCATATCGCTATTATCATGGACGGCAACGGTCGTTGGGCAAAGCAGCGTTCGCTGCCGCGCACTGCCGGCCATAAGGCGGGGGCCGAGGTGTTCCGGGATATCGCCACCTACTGCAAGGAGCTGGGCGTGGAATACCTGACGGTATATGCGTTCTCCACGGAGAACTGGAAGCGTCCGGCTGACGAGGTCAGCGCCATCATGGGTCTTTTGAAGCAGTATCTGCTGGAGGCCGTGGACACCATGGAGAAGGACCACATCCGGCTGAAATTCTTCGGCGACCTGTCCGCCATCGCTCCGGAGATGCAGGAGCTGGCGGCGGAGACCCGGGAGATCAGCGGGCATTACGACGGGTTTCAGGCCAATATCTGCCTGAACTACGGCGGGCGGGCGGAGATCCTGCGGGCCGCGCAGCAGCTGTCTCTTATACACATCTGACGCTGCCGACGATCGCATAAGTGTA
>URVR01000194.1 GCA_900551355.1 uncultured Eubacteriales bacterium
CCCCAGTGTATGCCACGGCCTGTCCCGCGTATGCGCAAAAAAGAAGCGGGGCATCCGCCCCGCCGCATCGCGTCTATTTCCGCCGCATCTCCGCAAAGAACTCCGCCAGCAGCGCCCGGCTCTCCCCGGCACAGATGCCGCCCACCAGCTGGGGCCGGTGGGGAAACGCCTCCATGAACAGGTTCAGCACCCCGCCGCAGGCTCCCATGGCCTCATCCCGCGCGCCGTAGAACACCCGGGCTACCCGTGCGTTGATGATGGCCCCCGCGCACATGGGGCACGGCTCCAGCGTCACATACAGGTCGCAGTCCTCCAGCCGCCACGAGCCCAGAGCCGCGTTGGCCTCCGCCATAGCCTCCATCTCCGCGTGGGAATACACGGCCTGCTTTTCCTCCCGCCGGTTCCGTCCCCGTCCGATGATCTCGCCATGGCGCACGATGACGCAGCCCACCGGCACCTCGCCGTGGGCCGCCGCCTCCCGCGCCAGCGCCAGCGCCTGCTCCATGTAGTCTCTGTGCTCCATCTCTGTCCTTTCCGGGGGAACGGTGTCGCCCCTGATTAACACCGGTCATATTTGTCCAGACTATCCGTACACTGTACATGACGGGAGGAATCACCATGGCCAAACGACCCACCATCGACCCTGCGCTCCGGGAATTGAAGCAGGAGCTTCTCCGCACCAACGATGCCCTGAAGGACGCCTACACCCGCTTCAACTGCGTCTGCGACTCTGAATTGATCGAAGCCAGCATCTACGAGATCAGCGCCCTGAAGGCCCGCTGCAACTACCTGCTGCGACGCATCAAGGAGCTCAGCGGCGAGGCTGTCCCCTCCGCCGTGCCCCGCGCCCAGCCGGTGCGGGCCGCGGCGGCTGCCGCCGCGGCGGAGGAGCCTGCCGCACCCTGCGTTGCCGCCGACGCCATGAAAGGAGGGCCTGTATGTCGCTCGTAGAAAAATGCGCCCTGGGCCTTGTGCTGCTTTTCCTGCTGGTAGCCTGCCTGCGCCTGCTGCGCCAGCCGCTGAAGCTGGCGCTGCGGGTGCTCATCAACAGCGCCCTGGGCTTCTGCGCCGTGTGGCTGCTGAACATGACCACCGCCGTCACCGGCATGTCCCTGGGTCTGAACATCTTCAACGCCGTGACCATCGGTGTGCTGGGCGTGCCGGGCCTGGGTCTGCTGCTCCTGCTGAAATGGGTGCTGGTGTAGCTACATATCAGAACCGCAGCTTCTCATTGATCCGCCGCATCCGCGCCGCGTCGGGCTTGCAGACCCGCCGGTCGAATGTCAGCAGTCCGTTGACCTCATCCTCCACATCGCTGACCTGGGTATAGACCGCCGCTGACAGTCCCTGGGCCGCGATGAGGGGGATGACTTCGTTTTCATACAGCTTTTCCACCGCGTCCATCCAGCTGCCCGCGTCCTTGTACACCCGGTAGCCGAAGGACTTCTCCGCGGCACAGTGCCCCGCCAGCGGCAGGCTGTACCCGCCGAACTCCGTAAGGGCCAGCGCCCGCCGCCCGTCGTGCTTCATCCGCACCGGCTTGTAGTACACATGGTACGACCGCAGGTCTCCCGCGCCCTGATCGTGCCAGCCGGAGGCGTGGTCGATGAGCCGGGTGGGGTCCAGCCCCCGCACCTTCTCCGCCATCCGCGCCGCGTCGAACTGACCCCAGCCCTCGTTGAACGGTACCCACAGGCACAGGCTCACGCAGTTGTACAGCAGCCCGACGGTGCCCTCCAGCTCCCGCTCGTACTGCCGCCGTCCCGCCTCTCCGGCCCGTCCGAACCGGCGGGAGGGCGCGTCCTTCAGATGGACGCCGATAAACGGCAGCACCTGGGTATACAGCGGGTCAAAGCTTTCAAACCCGGACACCATATCCTGCCACACCAGCATCCCCAGCCGGTCGCAGTGGTAGTACCACCGCAGCGGCTCGATCTTGATGTGCTTGCGCAGCATGTTGAAGCCCAGCTCCTTCATGGTGCGGATGTCATAGATCATGGCCTCGTCCGACGGCGGGGTATACAGCCCGTCGGACCAGTACCCCTGGTCCAGCAGCCCCGTCTGGAAGTACGGCGCGTTGTTCAGGGCCAGCACCTGCCGCCCCTGATGCAGCATCACCGAGAATTTCCGCATGCCGAAATAGCTGCTGACCCGGTCCTCCCCCAGCTCGATGTCCACATCGTACAAATAGGGATCCTCCGGGGACCACGGATGGAAGCTGTCTCTTATACACATCTGACGCTGCCGACGATCGCATAAGTGTAGA
>URVR01000195.1 GCA_900551355.1 uncultured Eubacteriales bacterium
AGATTCCTCTACGTCTCGTGGGCTCGGAGATGTGTATAAGAGACAGCAGCTGCCCCTGGCTTTGGGCCAGCGCCTCCTCCAGCTGCGTCATGAGCTGCGTTTCGCCCTCGGCCCGGGCGTCCGCCATGGGCCGCTCCGCCTCCCCGGCGGCATAGCGCACCGTGCGCTCTGTCACCAGCGTCACCGGCAGCGTCAGCCCGAAGGGCAGCCGCGCCTGATGGTACACGGTCATTTTATCACAATCGGGGCCTGTCATGCTACCCTTTCCGTAGATTTTTATGCGGTTTCTCCCGATGTCCACCGCCAGGCGGGTGACTGCCCCCACCTCCTGTCCCTTTTCCTGCACCGTCAGCGGCACGGACACCGACAGCTCATACCACGTCCGGGCCCACACCTGCCCCATGCCATGGAGCAGCCGGTAGCCCCGCTGGTCGGAGTCCACCACACCGGAGATCAGCACCTGCCCCGCCGTGACGGTGGTACCGGCCATGACCTGCGCCTGTCCGTCCAGCGCCTGTATTTTTGTAACAAGGCCGTCCCGGGCAGCCACCACGTTGGTGATCTCGCCGTCGGCGTAGAGATGGGGCGGGCGCTGGCGCTCCACCACCTGCACATGGGCGGTGCAGCCCCGCATATTCACCGTCAGCCACACCACGTCCGGCAGCTCCAGCAGCACCTGGTTGCGCAGGGCCTCCTGGTCGATGCGGCTCCGCGCGCCCAGCGCCACGCCGTACTTCTCCAGCGTCCGCAGGATGGTCTCCGTGGGCACGGTGTCGTTGCCTGTCACCTGAAAAGCCCAGATGTGGGTGCTGCCCAGCGCCAGCACCGCCGCCAGCACCGCCGCCGCGGCCAGCAGCACATAGCGCCGCCGGTACTGCCGCCACACCTCCGGCGCGCCCTCCGTCCGCACCACGGTGAGCACCGCGTCCGTCCGGGTCAGCACCTCCCGCAGCCGGGGCAGCTCGGCGCGGTCGATGGCCGCCCGCAGCCGCAGCTCTGACAGCCACGTCAAGCCCCAGAACGGGATGCCGTGGGCGGCGCAGAGGTTCAGCACCCGCTCCGGCGCGGCGCTCTCCACCTCCACCGTCACCTGTCCCCGCAGGTAATTCAGCACCTTTCGATACATGGCCGTCCCTCACTCCACCAGCTCCACCCGGCGGATCACGCCGTTGATGCGCAGCTCCTCATCGGTCATCACCGCCAGCTCCAGTCCCTCGCCCTGCACCCGCACCACCACCGTCCCGGCGTTGATGTCCACCGCCTCGGTGCTGTAGGACAGCACGCCCCGGTGCCGGTCGATGTAAAAGGAGCGGTTGCCCAGCAGCTCCATCCGGGCCACGCCGGACGCCAGATTCACCGGCAGATCCAGCCGGTCCATGGCCTTCTGGCTGGCCTGGGACAGTTTTTTGGATAGCTTTGCCACGTTCTCCACCTCCGTCGCCTGTTCCGTGGGTGAGAAAAGCGTATGCGCACCCGGCGGAAAAGTTGCCTGTCCCCGGGCATATCCGGCAGGGAAAAGCGCATAAGGTGACAGCGGTGATGGATTTGAAAAAATGGCTCGTGACGCTGGCCGCCGTCCTCTCCGGGGCGCTGGCGCTGCTGCTTCTGTTCCGCGAAAGCGTTGCGGCACAAGGGGTACGGGACGGAATAGAGCTTTGCCTCACGTCGGTGATACCGGCGCTGTTCCCCTTTTTCGCGGCGTCGCAGCTGCTGGTATCGCTGGGCGCGGCGGAGGTGCTGGGCCGGGCCGCCGGGCCGCTGTTCCGCAGGCTGTTCGGCATCGGCGGCGCCGGGTCCTCCGCCTTTCTGCTGGGGCTGATCGGCGGGTATCCCGTGGGGGCAAAAACCACGGAAAGCCTTGTGCGCCAAGGGCTGCTGACTCCGGAGGACGGCGTGCTGCTGCTGACGTTCTGCAACAACGCCGGGCCGGCGTTCATTCTGGGTATCGTGGGAAGCGGTGTGTTTCACAGCCCCCGGGCAGGGGTATGGCTATACCTCCTCCATGCCGCCTCCGCCACGGCGGTGGGGCTGGTTTTCTGCTTCATCAGGAAGTGCATCATGAAGCCAGAAACTTCCTGTTTCGTTCAGGTTTCCGGTACATCATGCAATTTCCCGGCGGCGGGGCGCAGAAAGCCGTCCCCCTCCCCTGCCGCCGCGTTCATCGGCGCGGTGCGGGGCGGCGTGACGGCCATGGCCGGGGCTGTCTCTTATACACATCTCCGAGCCCACGAGACGTAGAGGAATCTCG